>CAYQFM010000013.1:0-825 GCA_964416735.1 uncultured Iamiaceae bacterium
GTCCACGAGAGGTTCGACGGCCTCGTCTTGCTTGGGGTCGATGTTCACCCGTAACTCGGGCCATGTTCCGAGCAAGTCCTCCAGAAGTGGTATCGGCTCCGTTCCGTGGACCTGAGCTCGTGACACCTCACTCCAGGGCAGGTCACGAATGGCGCCCTCCGCATCCGTGACTCGCTCCAAACGGTCATCGTGGAATGCCACGAGACGTCCGTCGCTCGTTACGTGTACATCGGTTTCCACGTACCGGTATCCAAGATCAACCGCACTGCGGAAGGCGGGGAGTGTGTTTTCGGGCCAGTCGCCCGCGCCTCCACGGTGGGCGATGGGGATCGGGCCGGGATGATCGAGAAAGCCGGTTGGCACATGAACAGTCGATCACAAAGTCGATTCGTCGACCACAAAGCCACCATTGACCGAGAACCGGTACCCTTGGGAGGTGTTTGAAGGAGTGGTGCTGACTGGCGGCAGGTCGTCGCGCATGGGAGCGGACAAGGCGTCGCTGATCGTCGGAGACAAGGCGCTGGTCCGATACTCCATAAATGCGCTGGTTGACGCTGGCGCATCACGCGTGCTCGTCGTCGGGAACTGGCCCAGTGGGCTCGGAGCGGCCGATGTCGATGTGATCGCAGATCGCTTTCCTGACCAAGGACCGCTTGGCGGAATCGTCACCGCATTCAAAGCGACCTCGGCCCCAATGCTCGTCGTGCTTCCGTGTGACGTCCCCGGAGTGGACGCAGCATTTGTCAGAGCAATGACTTCTGCGCTCGACAATGAACCGGATAGCGATGCGGCCGTCCCGGTGGCCGAAGGTCATCGGCAGGCTGT
>CAYQFM010000013.1:835-2668 GCA_964416735.1 uncultured Iamiaceae bacterium
TCAGGAGCCCGCTCTGCGCAAGCCGCGCTGGACAGCATCTCTGTCGTGGAGATCTCGGTTGGCGATTCTCCGCTTGCCGATCTCAACGATCCGGAACGACTGTTCAGCTTCACCGGAGAACCCGCCGACGACCATTCGGCCGGTCTGTCCTGAGCGGCAACCGACCCGGAGTTGCGGAGACCCTTATGAAGTCGTACACGCTGATCGAGTCAGACCGTGCGCTCGATAACCTGCTGCCACGCCTCATCGAGGCCGAGCACTACGCGCTGGACACCGAATTCCATCGGGAACATACCTACTATCCGCAGTTGGCTCTGGTGCAGGTGGCGTACGCGGGTGAGATTGCGATCGTAGATCCGTTACGGGTCGACATGACTCCGCTGCGGTCGGTGTTGGAGGGTCCCGGCACGGCGGTCATCCATGCTTCGAGCCAGGATCTAGAGGTTCTGTTGCATGTGTGTGGAGTGGTGCCACAAGTGATCTTCGATACTCAGGTTGCAGCGGCATTCGTGGGTATGGGTTCACCGTCGTTGGGCACTCTCTATGAGCGGCTGTTGGGCCTGTCCGTTCCCAAGGCGAGTCAATTGAGCAATTGGCTCGCACGTCCTCTGGACGGGAGTCAACTCTCTTATGCAGCGACTGACGTGGCTCACCTGCCAGCAGCCAGGGAGGCATTGGTTGCAACCCTCAAATCGCTCGGTCGGCTGGAATGGGTGATGGATGAATGTGCTCAGCTTGTTGATCGCGCAAAGGTTGGTCGTGACCCGCAGGAAGCATGGCGGAAGATCAAGGAATTACGCTCGCTGAAGGGCAGGTCGATGGCGGTGGGGCGGGCAGTTGCTGCATGGAGAGAAGAACGGGCCGCCCTCGTCGACCAACCGGTGCGCCGGATCCTGTCGGATATCGCTGTCGCAGGGTTGGCTCAGAAGCCGCCATCCAACCTCAAGGACATGTCGAAGATCAGGGGAATCGACGACCGTATGACCCGGTCTGAGTCCGGAGAAGCCTTGTTGGAGGTGATATCGGCATCTCTGGAAGCTCCATTGCCCAAGGAAACAAAACCTCCACCGAAACGGTCGCGGGACAATCGGGCGCCGGCGTCTCTCATCTCTGCTCTCATCACCCAGAAGGCCCGTGACCTGGGTATTGACGCCTCCTACCTCGCCACCAGGTCGGATATCGAAGCTTTTCTCGAGGGTGACCCTGAATCCCGGATCTTGCACGGATGGCGACGAGATCTGGTTGGAACAACGGTTCGTCAGATCGCCGACGGCGACGTCGCCCTGGCATTTACCGATCAGGGCGATCTGGTCATCGAAAAGCGATCGCACATTCCTGCTTGACAGTCGGCGCGTATGGAACATGTCGTCATGGCCTACTATGGTCACAGAACAGCTACACCAACCATTGCGATAATCGGTATCAACTCGGAGTTGGCCCGTGAAAAAGGGGCGACATCGGCGCTTTGAAGAGGCAAGAGCCCTGAAGCGCCGCAATGAAAACGACATTGACGCGATCCTCGACGCAAGAGACGCCGAGCCGTGTCCTGAATGTGATGCTCTCCCGGGGCATGACCATGCGTCATGGTGCCTCTACGAGGAGAACAATGCAGATGATGGTTGGTCGGCCCCCTGAGTTCGGCTGACCCGCAGAACATCGGCGTCGCCCTTCGAAACGTCGCTCTCGTCGCCCACGTCGATCACGGAAAGACGACGCTGGTCGAGGCCATGTTGCGCGCCTCGGGTGCCGTCTCGTCGCATTCAGATGCCGTCGAGAAGGTCATGGACTCAGGAGACCAAGAGCGTGAACGGGGAATTACGATCCTCGCCAAGG
>CAYQFM010000013.1:2735-20904 GCA_964416735.1 uncultured Iamiaceae bacterium
TCAGACTCGCTACGTGCTGGGAAAGGCCCTTGCGGCAGGACTTCCGTCGATCGTGGTTCTGAACAAAGTCGACAGAGACGATGCCCGGCCCGACGAGGTCCTTGACGAGATCTACCAGCTCTACATGGATCTCGACGCGGATGAGAAAGACATCGATTTCCCCGTGATTTCCGCAGTCGCAAAGGCTGGTAGGGCCGTACCCGGGGTGGGGATGCCGGGGGAAGCTGCAGATCTGACACCGCTTTTTGACGCGATTCTGGCGACGGTTCCGACGCCCAGCGGCGACCCAACCGCGCCCCTGCAGGCACTGGTTACAAACCTCGACGCTTCGGATTACCTGGGACGCTTGGCCATAGGTCGTGTAATTCAGGGAAACCTCCGACGGGGGGAGACCGTGGCTCTTTGTGGAGCAGATCAGGATCAGCCTCCGTTGCGGCGACGTCTCTCACAGTTGATGAGCCTGAGTGGAGTGGGTCGGCTCGAAGCCGACTCCGTGTCAGCAGGCGATCTCTTCATCGTTGCCGGGTTCCCGGAGGTCGAAATTGGCGACACGCTTGCCGATTCGACCGATCCGCAGCCTTTGCCAAGGCTCAGCGTGGATGAACCGGTTCTGCGTATGACCTTTGGCGTAAACACATCACCACTTGCCGGAGACGACGGAACGTATCTGACGTCACGGCACCTCCGTGAGCGTCTTGATCGTGAAGTTCTAGGCAACGTCTCGATCCGCTTGGCCGAGACATCCTCTCCCGATGTGATCGAAGTGGCGGGGCGTGGCGAACTGCAATTGGCCGTCCTGATCGAATCGATGCGTCGGGAAGGCTACGAACTGCAGGTGAGTCGTCCCGAGGTGGTTGTGAAGGTGATTGATGGAAAGGATCATGAACCGCTCGAGCGGGTGGTTGTCGATGTGCCAGACGACTTGGTGGGTGTAGCCACCCAGAGCCTCGCACCGCGGAAGGGACGTGTTACCGATATCCATCCCGGGGACACGGGCAGGACCGTCATCACCTTCGAGGCGCCTTCGCGGGGACTCATCGGATTCCGCTCTCAACTACTCACGGCAACCCGTGGAACAGCGGTAATGCATCAGCAACACGAGGGATGGGCTCCATGGATGGGGAACCTCCCGGCACGCAAGGGTGGTGCAATGCTTTCGGATCGAAGTGGCGTGACCACCGCATACGCCATCGACAACCTTCAGCAACGTGGTGAGATGTTTGTGGGTCCGGGGGAGCGGGTCTACGAGGGGATGATCATCGGTGAGAATGCGAGATCGGATGACATGGTTGTGAACGTCACCCGTGAGAAGCAGAAGACGAACATCCGCACGCACTCAGCGGATGAAGCCATCAAGCTGAAGCCGCCACGAGAGATGACTCTCGAAGCTGCAATCGAGTTCATAGCCGGAGACGAGTTGGTCGAGGTGACTCCCGGTGCGATTCGGCTGCGTAAACGCCTGCTGAAAGAATCTGATCGTCGCCGCGTTCGTAAGTGATCCGACAATCTGCGGGGATAAGATTGCGACCTCGATCAGAAAGTGATCTCGATCAGAACGCGGTCTTGACGCCCCGAGCCAGTTCGATTGCGCGCTCCACCGCATGATCAATGTCGTCGTCATCCATGATGACCATGGTGTGACGGCGTCCAGATCTTGATCTGAGCAGTTCTTCGGCCCTCTCCCGATCGGCTTCATCGGGGTCATACGGAACGTCGACGAGCAACTGTCCGATGACGATTCCCGAGAGAACCTCACGACTCATGTCGGCCGGCGGGTGGTAGTACTGGATGGGTCCGCTGTACAGGGCGCCCTTCTCGACTCGAATCTCTGGGAGTCGCCCACCCCGGCCCTCGAGTAGACGCATGATTGCCGTCAGCGTTCTGATCTGAGCGAGTGTCCGTTGATCACACCAACCCGCGACATCGGCCGCATCCAGTGGCTCTGCCGCCTTGGCCAGAAGCTCGAGTGCCGGACCGTAGGTCGCTCTGTGCTTGCCCGATCGAGTTCGCTTGATCGACCGGCCATTTGGGCGCTTACGTTCAACATCGCGAAGTGAGGGATGATCAAGGAAGCGGCCGGAAACGAGCCTGGCGTGACTCGCCTCATGGATCAGGTCTGCATCGACCAGCGGATCGTTCGAGCCGTATTCCTGCACTCTCGCATCCGCCAGTGTTGCCGCCCTGTGGACCTCGTTGAGCGCGGCGACCAACACCTGGTTTTCCGCGATGTCGTACGCGCGTGAAGGGGTGGAACAGATAAACAGGTCCGGATCACCGAAACTCGAGGCTCGTGCCGACATGGTCTCGCTCCAGAGGACCGGGCCTCGGAGCTGGCCGATGCAGCGCTCTGCGCTGGTCTGGATCGAGGTGGCGAGGGAGCGAACCGTCGTCGGCATCGAGGTGAGCAGCAACTGTGCTTCCGCTGATGCTGCCACCTTCAGCCCAACCAGGTGGCTCACGGTTGTGGGGGAGAGACCCGTGATTGCACTGACGGTGTGGATCACGTCAAATGGCCGAGCGAGTCGATTCCAGAGTTCGTCGAAAGCAGACGGCTCGACATCGTCGGATGCATTCACGCTGCCACTCCGATTCCCACTGTCAGCCTGATTCACATCGCCAACTCCACCCCGAGCACCTCGTTGATGGTGCGTTGGACCTCGGCTTGTTCGGGTGGATCCAGATGTTGTGCCACGAGCCTGTAGAGGGTCATCGCCTGACGGTCCTCCATCCCTTCGAACTGAGGAAGGAAATACGCATAGAAGACCTCGTAGACGAGACGTGATTCGGTCAGGTCGTCCTTGCCTCTACGTGCTGCGTACTTGGCCGCATCGAGGTAGACGGCAGGACCTAGGTCCTGAAGCTTGCGAAGCGGCAGCAGTTTGGAGACGATTCCACCAGGCCTCTTGAGAAGTTCTTCGTAGGCCTCGTCCGGTGGCGTTCCGACCTCGATGAACGCGAAGCGTCGCATCAGGGCGTAGGACATGTCGAAGAGCAGGTTCTTGTCGAACACGTTCATCGTTGCGATGATTCGCCAGTTGGCCGGTACCCGAATGACGTCACTCTTCTCCGGTGGATCAACACCTGCGGGAACCAGCGAGAGCGGATCGGTCTGGCCCTTGCGCTTGAAAGGAAGAACAACCGCGGATCCGGACAGAACGGTAAAGAGCTGGCCGAAGGCCCTGTCGAAGTTTGAGCGGTTCAGCTCGTCGATGACGAGCCAACGTCCACTCTCGAGTGCCTCGACGAACAACCCGGGCCTGTAGATGAGGCCGTCGGGTGTGGGTTGGAGTCCGCCGATGGTCTCGAACGTTGTCCATTCACTCGTTGCGGTCGTCGGTAGGTATCCGGTGCAGAACATGGCGCGACGGGCCACTTCGGCCGCAAGGTAAGCGAGAGTCGTCTTACCTGTTCCGGGAGGTCCGGTCAGGATCACATGCTTTCCGGCATCGATTGCTGCAATGAGCTGATCGAGCACATAGTCGGGGAAGATCATCCCCTCGTCCTCTGCGGCCTGGGCAAGTTCCTTAGCGGTGAAATTATGCATGTCGCCTCAACTGTCGGCCGCTCTCGCGGCATCCTTTAGCGCCGGATGTTCGATGTAGCTGTTCGAATCGCGCCCTTCGAGAACGTCGACCAGCTTGGCATATGCGGCTTCGCCGACGAGTTCGATGATCTCGTCGCGACATGAGGCGTAGACGGGATCACTGCCGACGAAGGCAAGGGGATCTTCTGTGCACCACCAGTGGAAGTCCTGGCCGCCTTCACCCCAGTCACGTCGTTTCCACTCCCGCAGCGTCCACGTGCTGTGGCCTGCTTCGTCTTCTTGCTGTTCCAACCGCATTGGCACCTGCCAACACACGGCCGGCTTCCAGTCGATCGGGCGCTCACCACGTGCCAGGGCAGCCTGGTGTAACGCACAGCCTGGGCCATTCTTGAAACCGGGACGGTTGAGGAAGATGCACGCATCGTCGACGAGGTGTGTGACCAACTCGTCGTCTTCATTTCGATGAATCGGGCCACCGAGGTCATCGGACTCGCTGCGGAACTGCCATTCGTCGGGGCCCAATGTTGCAGCTAGAGCCTCGACATGTTCACGATCCTCATCGTCTACGAAATGAGCGCCGAACGAGCAGCATCCTTGCTGCAGTTCCGGAGCAGGCCTGTCGAGGATCCCGAGGCACCCCTTGCCGTAGATGCATGTGTAGTTACTCATCAGGAAGGTCGCGTCGAACATGTACGTGTCACCGTCTTGTTCAAACGAGACCCATTCGTGAACATCATCGATCATCGGATTCTGGTCACCGTGCCCCCATATCCAGTTGCTTTGGCTGTGCTGCGTCAGGCGGTGCTCTACGTAGTGTCTACCGGGTCTGGCCGTCAGACGTCACACCGGTCGACTAGTAATGAGGGCGTGTCAGGGGAATTCGACGAAATCCGGAACCGTCTGGAAGAGATTGCCGAAGAACTCGCCGATCTGGCCATCGCCCGTCTACGAGATTCGATCGATGCTGGAGGAACCGAACTCCCGGTGGACGAGAAGCGTCTGACCCGAGCACGCAGAGCGGTCGAAAAGGCGATCACCCTCCTCCGAGAACCGGATGATCAGCCGTACGACTGAACTCAGGTACGAGACGATGGTCCGTTCAGGCGGTCGATCATCGTGCGCAGGCGTGGGAAGTGGATCTGGTTGAACACGAACGCGATGCGGGGGAGATCCACAAAATCGTCGTCTTCGATCTCGGTGGGGAACGGCTCGACCCGCCTGATCTCGCCGGAGGCGATGATGTCGGAGAATTCTTCGTTCAGGTCGGCAAGTTCTGCGTCGTCGGCAGGGGAAGTCAACCGCACCACGTACTGACGACCCACGACACGGATCGAATGGAACCGTGAGTAGAAATGGCAGACTTCTTCGACGGCTTCTTCAACGGTGCTGCAGCGCCTCACGAGTGTCAGGTCGCCAGCGCTGATCATGTTCCGCTTCTGGAGGAGTTCTTCGGTGAGGAAGTCGCAGAGGGTGTCCCAGTAGGTGGTGCCCGGCGGCTCCATGAGCACGACAGGGCAGATGGGACTGCGACCGGTCTGCATGAGAGTCAACAACTCGAAAGTCTCATCGAGGGTTCCGAATCCTCCCGGGAGCAGCGCGTACGCCTTCGACTCCTTCATGAACGTGAGTTTGCGTGTAAAGAAATAGCGGAAGTTGATCAGCTTCGGATCGCCGGCGATCAGGGGGCTCGCCTCTTGTTCGAACGGCAGCTTGATGTTCACCCCGAATGCATGATCGGCGCCCGCACCTTCAATGCCGGCCTCCATGATTCCGGGGCCAGCTCCGGTGATCACCATCCAACCCCGCTCCACCATGGCCGCTCCAAAGTCGCGGGCAACAGCGTATGCCGGGTCGTTCGCTGAGATCCGAGCGGAACCAAAAATGGACACCTTCGGTACGGCCGCATATGGCCCGAAGATCAGGAATTCGTAACGGAGTTCCTTCAATGCGGAATTGACCAGCTTCAGGTCGCCCCGATCTGCCGACTCGCGCCCCATCCTCAGGATTGAGACGATCATTTCGAATACGAGATCGTTGTCACGCGTGATCTTCGCAAGGTCGATTACTTCGGAAAGTACAAGATCCAGTTGCGCGTTACCCGTCCTGTAGCGAGGAAGCGTGTCGTCAGCGTCCATCGAGCCCCTGACCCGTTGTAGCTGATGCTGCAATTGGCCCGTAGAGAGTCGACCTCTGTTCCACCCGTCTGCCGAGTGGCTCCACCAGAGCACGGAACCCTTCCGCATCCATTGCCTGGCCATGTTGTGCTCCAGCGGCGCGTGAAATGTTCTCGTCCATCAGTGTGCCCCCCATGTCGTTGGCTCCGGCGACGAGCACCTGTCGAGTGCCGGCAACACCCATCTTGACCCAGGACACCTGGATGTTGTCGATGACGCCTCTGTATGCAATCCGTCCCACCGCGTGCATGAGTAGTGCTTCACGGAACGTGGGACCGCGACGTGAACCCCGTTGCAGGTAGATCGGTGACGCCATGTGTACGAATGGCAAGGGTACGAACTCGGAGAACCCGCTGGTTTGACGACCGAGATCGCGGGTTCTCAGGATGTGTCGGGCCCAGTGCACCGGCTGTTCGATCGACCCGAACATGATTGTCACATTCGAACCCAGGCCAACCTCATGGGCCGCTCTGTGAACCTCGAGCCATTCGTCGGTGGTGACTTTGTCCGGACATAGTGTCCGGCGGATCTCGTCGTCGAGAATTTCAGCAGCCGTTCCCGGAAGGGTACAAAGACCGGCTTCCTTCAGGCGTCGCAGGTACGTGGACAAGCTCTCTTCTGATCGACGCGCACCCTCTGAGATCTCGAGCGCGCTGAAGCCGTGGATATGGATGTTCGGAGCGGCCGAATGAACGGCTCGGATCACGTCGATGTAGTAGCCGCCGTCGAAGTTTGGATGGATTCCACCCTGCAGGCACACTTCGGTGGCCCCGAGTTCGGCAGCCTCACGCACCCGCTCGGCAATGTCATCGAGTGTCATCAGGTACGGAGTGCCACGCAGATTGAGCGATAGCGGACCCTTGGAGAAGCCACAGAACTTGCACTTGAACGTGCAGACATTCGTGTAGTTGATGTTCCGGTTGTGAACGAAGGTGATCGTGTCCCCAACGGTTGAGGCGCGTAATTCGTCAGCAACGCGAGCGACAGCACCGACCTCATACCCCCGAGCGCTGAACAGCGTCACGATCTCGTCGAGGCCGACCTCTTGGCCCAGCCGAACGCCAGATAGAACCTCACCTATCGCTCCGGCAGGAGACCGCCCGTCATACGACGAGATCAGGTCCGGTGGTTCCACGGGTACCCCGGCATACCATGCCGTGCTGACGGGTCCGGATTGAATCACCTCCGTGCCTTCATCCACCTGTTCGGGTGTTGGAGGCTTCAGCCGCTGGACGAACACAGAACCCGGATCGTCACGACCGAGTCCTTGAGCATCGGATCTGTCGAGGACCGCGAAGCGTAGGGCCTCGTCGAACCATCGGCTCGGTTCACCTACGAACTCCGGGTACGCCGTGAGTCTGGGGGCGAGGACAAAGCCCGCGGCCTCGGTGACTTGCCTGAGGCGGTCTACCGCGGGCCACGGGCGCTCTGGATCCACGTGATCGAGCGTCACCGGCGACACCCCGCCCCAGTCGTCAATCCCCGCATCGAGCAGGGTCGAGAAGTCATCCGAGAGATTTGGCGGTGCTTGTACGTGAACGTCGTCCGGAAGAATCAGGCGGGCAAGTGCGATGGCCTCCAGAAAATCAGTGGAGGTGCATGCCGATGAACGCGCCATCGCGGTTCCCGGTTTGGGAACGAAGTTCTGAACTATTACCTCTTGAACATGGCCGTGACGTAGGTGTGACTCGGCAATTGCTTCCAATGCAATCACGCGGTCCTGCCGGGACTCGCCGATACCCACGAGGATTCCCGTGGTGAACGGAATTGCCAATTCTCCAGCGGCTTCAAGGGTGGCCAGGCGACGTAGCGGCGATTTGTCGGGACAGTTTCTATGGCAATCGAGGTCTGCGTTGAGGGACTCGATCATCATCCCCTGCGAAGCACTTACGGACCTCAGCGTGTCCAGGTCATACTTGTTCAAAGCGCCTGCGTTGGCGTGTGGCAGCAGCCCGGTCTCGTCGAGCACAAGGCGCGCCATTGCCGCCAGATATTCGACAGTTGACCCATAGCCGTTCGTCTGGAGCCACTCGGCCGCAACCGGATACCGGTCCTCGGGCTGTTCTCCAAGAGTGAATAGTGCCTCGTGGCATCCGGCTTTCGCACCCGACCGGGCAATGGCGAGGACTGCCTGCGGCTCAAGGTAAGGAGAGTCGAGCCGAGCGGGTGGCTGGGCGAAAGTGCAATACCCGCACCGGTCCCGGCAAAGCATCGTGAGCGGAATAAACACCTTGGGTGAGTACGTGATGCGGTTGCCGAACAGATCACAGCGTCTTTTCGCCGCGGCTCGCATCAGATCGTCGTGAGCGAGGTTGACCACATCAGTCACTTTCCATACCGCCTGCCGCGGCTGGATCGACCAACCAGATCACATTCTCGTCATCGACATTCGTGGCCGGTGCCGAAGTGTCGCCGCTGACCACACGTCGCAGTGCATCACGTTTGAGTGCCCCCTGGACCGTCACCAGTACAAGGCGAGCCTTGGCGATCCCCGCGTAGGTGAGTGTCATGCGTTCATGGCGATTGGTGCCACTTGGGTCCTCGTTGATCATGACGAAACAACCCTCGGGCGCAACGAGGGCCGGTGAGCCCGGGAACAGCGATGCCGTGTGGCCATCGGGCCCCAAGCCCAGGTGAACCAGATCGAAATAGTCGAGTTCAGCCACCAGATCCTGGTAGTGGTCGGCCCCGTCCTCGCACCGCATTGGGTAGGTGGCGTTTGCTGCGCCAACCTGTTCGAGGAGCGATTCACGTCCAAGACGCGAATTGGAGTCCCGGTCATCCGCGGCCACACAACGCTCGTCACCCCAGTAGACGTCCACCTTCCACCAGTCGATCTGCTCGCGCCCCTCGCTGGCCAGACGCTCATAGCATTTCCGTGCGGTGTCACCACCGGAAAGTGCGATGGAAAATCTGTCACCGGGCCGACGATGGAACGCCTCGATCACGTGTTCTGCAAATTCTGATGCAACATCGTCGACGATGCGGAGAGTGCCGAGCATTCCCGATCCTCTGTCAGGCTTTCAGGGCGTCAGCTTTGGTCTGCAGGCTGGCGAAGAGTTCATCCAGCGATTTCGAGAAGGCCGCTACACCTTGCACCTCCAAGGTGTGGGTGACGTCTGCGAGGTCCACCCCCACTTCGGAAATCGCCCCGAGCACGCTGTGCGCCTCCTGACTGGCTGAATCGACGGTACGGGCAACCGTCCCGTGATCATCGAAAGCCTCGATGGTCGCCTCGGGGATGGTGTTGACGGTCTCCGGACCGATCAGGGTGTCGATGTAGAGAGTGTCCGGGTAGTCCGGATTCTTGGTGGAGGTCGACGCCCACAGCGGTCGCTGAACCCGCGCCCCTCGCTTGGCCAGAGCTTCCCAACGAGGACCGCTAAATTTCTGTTGGAACAGGTCGTATGCAAGGCGGGCGTTGGCAACCGCTGCTTTGCCACGCAGGGCACGCGCCTCGTCGGTCCCGATTTCATCGAGCCGCTTGTCAGTTTCAGAGTCGACCCGGCTCACGAAGAAAGATGCCACCGAAACAACGGTGGACAGATCGCCCTCAAAGGATTCGAGGCCCGAGAGGTAAGCCTCGATCACCTCGCCGTAGCGTTCTAGCGAGAAGAGCAGGGTGATATTCACATTGCGCCCTTCGGCGACCATCTGGCGGATTGCCGGTACGCCTGCCGGTGTAGCAGGGATCTTCACGTAAAGGTTCGGCTCGTCGATGGTGTTGAAGAAGTGCCTGGCGGCCGCAATGGTGCCTTCTGTGTCGTCGGCCAAGCCGGGATGGACCTCGATCGAGACGAATCCATCCACACCATTGCTGCTGTCGTACACGGGTCTCAGGACCTGCAGAGCGCCACGGATGTCTTCGATCACAAGTGCCCAATAGGCATCCTCGATAGATGATCCCTGCGCAATGAGCCTTGCGAACTGCTCGTCATAAGCGTCGCTTGATTCGATGGCTTTCTGCAGAATTGTGGGATTCGAGGTGACCCCACGGATTCCACGCTTGACCCATGCGGCCAACTCGCCACCGCTGATCCAACTCCGCTTGATGTTGTCGAGCCATGGGCTCTGGTCCTGTTCCTCATGAAGTCGGACAAGGTTGGTGGCACTCATCATCTGATCCTGTTCTCGTCGGTTGATCTGGTTCTGTCTATTGGGGGTTGGCCAGGAGGGACCGTGCGGTGTCCGCGATGTTCTGGGCGGTAAAACCGAATTCCTCAAGGACGAGCTCGCCGGGAGCGCTCGCTCCGAAATGGTCGATTCCGATCGATTGCTGTGCATACTTCGACCATCCGAGAGTCACTCCGGCCTCCACCGAGAGGGTGGGTATGCCTGCGGGCAGCACCGAGGAGCGGTAGTCCGACGACTGTTCCTCGAAGATCTCCCAGCAGGGGAGGGAGACGACCCTGGCCGCAACGCCGTCTTCGGCGAGCAGTCGTGCTGCGTCTAGGCATACGGCTACTTCGCTTCCGGTTGCCACCAGAACCACCTGCGTCGGACCATCGGTGTGATGTAGGACGTAGCCACCCGATTCGACGCCGTCGCCAACCGCCGTCTCTTCCAGAACAGGAAGGTTCTGGCGCGAGAGGATCAGCGCTGTCGGACCGTTGTGACCGAGCGCCAGTCGCCATGCAGCAACCGTTTCGTTGGCATCGGCTGGTCGGATTACGCGCAGGTGGGGAATTGCCCGTAGAGACATGAGCTGTTCAATCGGCTGGTGCGTCGGGCCATCCTCACCCACGCCCACCGAATCGTGCGTCCATGAATAGATCACCTTGGCGCTCGATAGTGCGGCTAACCGAACGGCCGGGCGCATGTAGTCACTGAAGACTAGGAAGGTGCCTCCCACGGGAATTACACCGCCGTGGAGCGCGAGACCGTTCATGACCGATCCCATCGCGTGCTCACGAATGCCGAAATGCACTTGGCGACCTTCCGGTGCGTCCAGGCTCTGTGACACGGCTCCGGGGATTCGAGTTCCGGTGTTGTCCGTGAGGTCTGCAGCACCCGCTATCAGTCCGGGTACACGGTCGGCCAGAGAGGCCAGAACCTTGCCGCTCGCCACGCGTGTGGCGACCTTGGTCCCGGTCTCGAACGTTGGGAGACCGTCGGACCATCCCGGAATGCCTGTCGCCGAAGACGCCGCATCGAAAGCGGCGCGATCTCCGCTGTATGAGTCGAGTCGCTGCTCCCACTCCACTCGGGCATCACGGCCACGCGTGCCGGCTGCCCGGTACATATCCAACACATCGTCGGGGACGAAGAATGGCTCGTCGGGAAGACCCAGTAAGGCCTTGATCTGTGAGATCTCGGCATCTTTCAGGGCGTAGCCGTGCGTGGCTGGGTCGTCGGTGTGGTCCGGAGCCGGCGTGGCAATGTGGGACCGCATGATTATCAGCGATGGTTTGTCGTCGACTCTCATCGCACGACGCAGAGAACCTTCAAGTGTGTCCAGGTCTTCCGCTGCCTCCCCGATATCCTCGACATCCCACCCGTATGCTTCGAACCGCTGTGCGGCATCGTCGGTAAGGGTCAACTCCGTGGGCCCGTCGATGGAAACGTGATTGTCGTCGTATATGTAGACGAGGCGTCCCAAACCGAGATGGCCCGCGAGTGACGCCGCTTCGTGGCTGATTCCCTCTTCGAGGTCTCCGTCGCTGCAGATCACGAAGGTGTGATGGTTGACTACCTCGGAGCCGAAACGCGAGCGCATCCAGCGCTCGGCGAGGCCGAAACCCACGCCGTTGGCGAACCCTTGGCCAAGCGGACCGGTAGTCACCTCGACCCCGGTGGTGTGATGGACCTCCGGGTGGCCGGGGGTGCGGCTACCCCACTGACGAAACGCTTCGAGGTCGTCGAGTGTCAACCCGTATCCGGTCAGGTGGAGCATGCTGTACAGCAGAATCGACGCGTGTCCGGGTGACAGGATGAATCGGTCACGATCCGGCCAGTGTGGATCCGATGCGTCGTAGGTCATGACACGGGTCCACAGGACATGGGCAAGAGGGGCCAGCGCCATAGCTGTCCCCTGATGGCCGGATTTCGCTCGGTTGGGGCCATCCATCGCCAAAGCCTTGATTACGTTTATTCCCCGTTGTTCCAATTCGGCGATGGTCATTTGCCCTCCTGATGATCCTGTTGCTTCCACACTACTGGCGACCCGGACGGTCCAGTTCATGGATCTGGTGCATCTAGAGTCGTGGCGTGTCACGACGATTTTGCCTTGCGACGGTTGCGCTTCTCATTGTTTTCCCGACCTTGATTCCAGCAAGTCCAACTGCTGCTGACGGGGAAGCTGTTGCTACAGGCAAGCGGATTGTCACCCCCGTGCTCTCCGCCAGACGGCTTCCGGAGTTGCTGGGATCAAACATCACCGACACAAAGTTGCATGATGCAATGGCCAGCCAACTCGACGTCGCACCCGACAACAGTTGCATCATCGTCTCGCACGAAGGGCGGACGATCATCGATGTTCGCGGCGGGCAGGCAATGGTTCCCGCATCGACCGCCAAGCTCATAACGGCAAAGGCGGCCGTTGACCTGCTGGGCGGCGACACACGCCTTGAGACACTCGCGTCCGCCACGGCGACACCGGTGGACGGGATCGTCAATGGAGACCTCTATCTCATCGGTGGTGGTGACCCGCTTCTGACCACAGAGGGATATCGCCGCACCCTCGAGGATCCTGAACAACTGGTCAATGATTTCACGCAAATGGCGGATCGCATCGCCGAGGCAGGAGTGAAGGAAATCAGGGGCGATGTGGTGGGAGACGACTCCAGGTATGACCCGGAGCGCTGGGTTTCGACATGGCCAGAGCGATACCAACGCGAGGGATTCGTGGGCCCTCTCAGCGCCTTGATGGTCAATGACGGAAGCACCGGCTTCAGCGAGAACCCAGATGCAGCAGGCCCCAACAGGAAGGCCGGCGACCCGCCCTTGCTGGCAGCAGAAACACTGGTGACGATCCTCGAGGACAAGGGCATAGAGGTAACCGGGTCCGCAAAGACCGGCAAGGCTCCGGACGGAGTTCAAAAGATTGCCACTCTGCAGTCGCCGACGATTGACGAAATCGTGTCTGAACTGCTTCTGAATAGTGACAACACCACCGCTGAACTGTTGGTGCGAGAGATTGGAGTGCGAAAGACCGGAGTCGGATCCACCACGGCCGGATTGACTGAGATCAGCAAGTACATGGCGGAACTCGGACTACCGTCGGAAGGCCTTGAGCTGAATGATGGTTCCGGACTGGACCCGGAGAATCGGGTTCCTTGCACCCTTCTCGACGCATTACTTGGACTCGACGATCAGGATCCACAATTCCATGAACTGCTTCCGGTTGCCGGCGAAACCGGGACGCTGCGAAAGCGGATGGTCAAGTCACCGGCCCAGGGACGCGTCCGGGCCAAGACCGGATCGCTCAACGAGGTGAATGCCCTTGCCGGTTCCGTGGACACCGAAGAAGGCGTTCATCTGGATTTTGTCTATATCGTCAACGGCCCTGAGCCCAGAGGCATCGGAGTGCTCGACAATTTTGCAGCGGCACTCGCGGTGGTCCCGGCTGGCCCGTCCAGTGAAGATCTCAGCCCCGTGACGCCCGGGTGAACGTGTCAGTCGATGCACCGGCGAGGTTTGCAATACAGCCCGGGCTGAGATAGGACTGCACCCCGTGCGCACGCCACAGAAGTCGGTGCTCGAAATCGTCCGCGAGCTGTGGGTGCTTCTCAAGACCTACGGTCGACAGGAGACGATCGACCCGCTCCGTAATCTGGGGCGTTACCTGGGGTTCGGAATTGCGGGGTCGGTCCTGATGGGGCTCGGCACGGTTTTCCTGGCGCTCTCCGGGTTGCGGGCACTTCAGGAAACCACCTCGGTGTTCTCGGGTTTCTGGTCGTGGGTGCCGTACCTTCTGGTCCTGATTCTCTTGGTGGCACTCGTGGCTGTGACGGTGAACCGGATTCTCAGACATCCTGAACCCGACGTTGAACAGAAGGCGGCCCGATGACCACCTCGACCCGTGTGACCCCCGCAGACATCGAAGCCAAATTCCGCGAACTGCAGGCCGAGGCAGATCTGATTGAAGACGAGTTCCGGGATTACGCGGTGCTTGTGGCGGTTGTGGCGGTGATGGCGGTGGTGACCCTTGCCTATGCGATGGGTCGGCGCAAGGGGAAGCGCTCGCGCACCGTCGTGGAGATCCGTAGGGTCTGACGGCATGTACCGGGTGCTCGAGAACATGCGGCGGTTGGGGGTGGACAGGGGTCTGTTCGAAGGCAGGCGGATCTGGCTCATCCTCGGCGCGGCCGCATGGACCATAAAGGCGATCCAGTGGGTTGCGAAGCGTGACGATCCCGTGGTCTTCCAAGGAGTGGTTACGGAGGGTGAGAGACTTCTGATCACCGCAACCGATCCCGCCCAACTCGGACGGAGGCGCCACCGGCGTTCCAGCGGGCATCATTGACCCGTGAAGATCGTTCTGCGCAATCCAAAACGAGAAGTCGAGATGGCCGGGCCGATGCGGGCCGACGTCCTCTTGGCGAAGCTCGAATTGAATCGAGAGTCCGTCCTGATCATAAGAGGCGACACCCTCGTTCCAGCCGACACGCTTCTGGAAGATGACGACACGGTTGAGATTCGACCGGTCATCTCCGGGGGTTCGACCTGATGAAGTGTCGTGTGTGTCGTGGGCCTGCCGTCATCGACATCCGCCGCCACAACGCGAACTTCTGCGTCGAGCACTTCAAACGACATTGTCGTGATCAGGTTGCCAAGGCGATCAAAGACTTTGGAATGCTTTCGCAAGACGAGCGGGCCCTGGTTGCCGTATCGGGTGGCAAGGACTCCCTGGCGGTCTGGGACATCCTCGTTGACCTGGGGTACGAAGTCGACGGTTTCTACATAGGGCTCGGCATAGGCCAATACAGCGATTCATCGCACGGTTATGCCCGGACTTTCGCTGACGAGAGAGGCCTTCGGTTGATAGAGGTCGATCTACCAACTGATTTCGGCTACGACATACCCACCGGTGCAAGAGCTGCCCGTCGGGCTCCGTGTTCCGCGTGCGGCATGTCAAAGCGCCATCTGTTCGATGAATTGGCTCTCAGCGGTGGTTACGACGCTCTTGTCACGGGTCACAACCTCGATGACGAAGCGGCGGTTCTTTTCGGCAACGTGATGCGCTGGAACACCGAGTACCTGGGTCGTCAACTTCCGGTTCTTCCGGCCCGCAATGGGTTTCCCCGTAAGGTGAAGCCACTCGTCCGACTTACCGAGCGCGAGATGGCGGCCTACTGCGTGGTGCAGGGTATCGACTACATAGTCGAGGAGTGTCCTCTGGCCGAGGGAAATCGGCACCTCGGTTACAAGGAAGCGCTCAACTCCGTAGAGGCTGCTTCACCAGGAACGAAGCACGATTTCTACTTTGGCTTTCTCTCACGCGCGTCTGGGTTGTTCCAACCCGAAGCAGAAGCAGAAAAGGTCGAACTCCGCTCGTGCGCCACATGCGGTGCCCCGACTCCTTCCGAGATCTGCGCCTTTTGCCGACTGGTGACCAGGGCGGGCGGCACCGTCGAGGCCAATCGGAAGCTCGGATGAACGGGCCCCTGTCCGAGGGCGAGAAAGTCCTCCTCATCGACAGCAAACGCCGCAGGTATTTGGTCACCCTGGAATCCGGCCGGGAGTTCCACACCCACGCGGGCTTCATTGATCATGACCTGATCATCGGCACAGAGGACGGTTCCACTGTCCGCTCGACAAAGGGCCTGCCCTTCCGTGTATTGCGGCCCACCCTTTCGGACTTCGTGTTGGAAATGCCGCGGGGCGCACAGGTGATCTACCCGAAAGACCTGGGGCCGATGCTGATGCTCGCCGATATCTTTCCCGGCGCTCGGGTCCTGGAGTCCGGGGTCGGTTCAGGAGCACTTTCGATGACGATGTTGCGCGCCGGAGCGCGGATCACCGGCTACGAGGTACGAGAGGACTTTGCCCAAAGGGCCCGACGAAACGTCGAATCGTTCTTGGGGAGCGGCGGGACCGACGCCTACGACGTGCAGGTGAGGGATTGTTATGAGGGAATCGACGAGGTCGAACTGGATCGCGTCGTTCTTGACCTCCCCGAGCCTTGGAGGGTGGTTCCGCACGCTGAGAAAGCACTGCGCAACGGTGGAATCTTCCTTGCGTACACACCGTCGATCATTCAGGCCACCCAAGTGCGCGAGGCGCTGGCAGACAGCGCATTCGACATGGCGGAAACGCTGGAGGTCCTCAATCGGACCTGGCATATCGTACCTCCCGCTGTGCGACCCGATCACAGGATGGTCGCCCACACCGGATTTCTCACCCATGCACGTTTGATGGCTAACGGAACCCCGCGGGTCGGATCACTGACCGACGGCGAACACCGACAAGCAGGGACCGCTGACAAGCAGGGACACTGACGGCCGTCTGATACAGCGACAAAAGGAGACCCCCGGAGGGGTCTCCTTTCAGGTCAGTTTGAACTCGTAGATGCTGTTGTCAGTCGACCTCTGTCAGTCGACCTCGATGAAGATGCACTCGCCGGGGCACTCTTCGGCGGATTCGATCACGGCTTCGGTGAGCTCGTCGGGGAAGTTCGCCTGCCCGGCGGAACCGCCTGGGTTATTGAATACCTTGTCGCCCTCTTTGACGTATGCGAGGCCGTCATCGAGCAGGGTGAAAACCTCGGGGCAGATCTCTTCGCACAGTCCGTCTCCGGTACAGAGATCTTGGTCGATCCAGACCTTCATCTTCGCCTACCTCGTTGTTCCAGTGAGTGTGCCGATATTGCGGTGGTGATCCGGTGTGATCACACCGCCGAGATGGAGTGTAACCGAAGCCGAACCTTTACACGGTATTTCCTGAAGAAATTCCGTTCCTGCTTTCTCCGGAGCGTGCTACGTGGAAAGCACCGTAGGCAAGTCGGGGTCGTCCACACCCAAGTTACGTAGGTAAGGTTGAAGGGTCCGGACTACTCCGAACGAGGAGGTCGCCCCGATCGACGATTTGCAGAACGAGAAGCGCCTTGCCGCACAGCAGGCCGAGTTGACCGAGTTGAGGGACCAGGCAGAGGCCCTGGAGGACGAGATTGCCGCACTGCAGCAACGTCTCCAGGACACGCCCAAACGCGTGCACGCGCTCGAGGAACGCCTGCTCGACACGAAGGGTCAGTTGACGCAGGCGATCTCGCAGAACGAGAAGCTGACCTACACGTTGCGTGAAGCGCGCGAGCAGATCACTTCGCTACGTGACGAGGTGGACAAGCTCACCCAGCCGCCTTCGGCATACGGGACCCTGCTTGGAATCAACGACGACGGCACGGCCGATGTGTTTTCAACGGGTCGCAAGGTCCGCGTGGCGGTACATCCGAGCCTGAAAGAAGACGACCTGAAGAAGGGAAGCGAAGTCGTCCTCAACGAATCGATGAACATCGTCGAGGTCAAGGCACCGGATGTGACCGGTGACGTGGCAACGTTCAAGGAGTTGTTGGACGGTGGCGAACGCGCGCTCATCGTGGGAAGAGCGGACGAGGAACGTATCGTCGCACTCGCCGACAGGCTGATAGGGAAAAAGATCCGCTCTGGCGACTCGATCCTTCTCGATGGTCGATCGGGAATGCTGATCGAAAAACTTCCTCGACCCGAAGTCGAGGAGCTGATTCTCGAAGAGGTTCCGGATATCGAGTACGAAGATGTTGGTGGTCTCGATCATCAGATCGAACAGATCATGGACGCCATCGAACTCCCGTTCTTGCACCCCGACCTTTTCGCGGAACACAGACTTCCCGCACCCAAGGGAATTCTGCTCTACGGCCCACCCGGATGCGGTAAGACGCTCATTGCCAAGGCGGTTGCCAACTCGCTTGCCAAGAAGGTTGCGGAAGTCAGTGGCGACGCATCGGGTCGCAGCTACTTCCCGGAACTCCTGAACAAATACGTCGGTGAGACGGAGCGTCAGATCCGGCTGATCTTCCAGCGGGCTCGCGAGAAGAGCGAGGAAGGCTGGCCGGTGATCGTCTTCTTCGACGAGATGGACTCGTTGTTCCGCACCAGGGGTACTGGGATCAGCTCCGATATGGAGTCGACCATCGTCCCGCAGTTGCTCGCCGAGATCGACGGTGTCGAAACGCTCAAGAACGTCATTGTCATCGGCGCATCCAACCGGGAGGATCTGATCGACCCGGCAATCCTGCGACCCGGACGTCTGGATGTGAAGATCAAGATCGAGCGCCCCGACGAGGAAGCAGCCGCTCAGATCTTCTCGAGGTACTTCACCAGCGACCTTCCGCTCGACGCTGGCGAAATCGACGAACTCGGTGGTGGGGATCCGGACAAGGCCGTGGCGGCGATGATCGAGCAGACCGTTGCCGAGATGTACCGCTCCGATGAACAGAACGAGTTCCTCGAGGTCACCTATCAGAATGGTGACAAGG
>CAYQFM010000014.1:0-4182 GCA_964416735.1 uncultured Iamiaceae bacterium
AATTCAATGCTCTGGCGAAATCGATGGTCCCGCGGGGCGTGCAGTGCCCAGTGGGCGGGTTTGCCGCATGCGTAGTTGCCAGTCAACAAATCATGGCTTGCACATCATCGGTCGTGTACTTGGCGATATCGGGGTGGTTCGGATCTGGCGGATCATTCACCCGCGGGTACATGCCCCAGAAGTCATCTCAAGGGTTGAACGTGCGGAACATGTCACAGGAACCACTCTCGGTAGGCATGCGTTCACCCAAGGAGTCATTCGTTCGGATTCAAGATCCATACGTCATCCCCCAGGTGATCGACCAGGGATCGATACAAACGGGCAAGCCGACCATCGGAGGAGTCCCAGAGCAGAATCGCCTCCGCCGCGTGTCGAGCCATCCAGGCATCCCGCCGGTTGAGCGACTCTGCCGCCATCTGCTTTGAAGTCGGTTCTTTATGTTCCAGGGTGATCACATCCAGAGCGTCATCAACCAGATCACCGAAGCGGTGCTGCGCATCATCCGCCCAGACCTTCTCGGGGTGGGGATAAGGCAGCACAACCACAAACGGCACCCCCGCCTCGATGGCGGCCTCGGCTCCAAGAGTCTCAGCGCCGAATCGAAGCCCGGTCACGACGACCATGCCCGCATTCATCTTCGCCTTGGCCTCGATGATCTCGACGAGCTTCAATCGAGTCTGAGGTCGGGTCGCATCGCGGTCGCCAAGGATCACCACCGGGTGACCGGGCAGGGGACCCTCACTGACAGGCGCATTTCCCAACCGACTTCGCTGTTCCAGTGCCGCTTCAACCGCAAGTCGATCGACCAGTTCGTTCATAGGGTCACCCCCGTGACCCTTCACCCAACGAAACTGCACGTTCCCCCTGGTTCGCACCATCTCCACGAACGGCTCCCACAGGTCCCTATTGGCGACCGGCTTACGCTGAGAATTGAGCCATCCTCGTTTGATCCAGCCCTCCCACCACTTGTCGCGGAAGCAATTCACGACGTACGTGGAGTCGCTGACCACCTCGACAGGCCCGTCGAGCGCTTCCACGGCCCGCAACGCCGCTGTGATCTCCATGCGTTGGTTGGTCGTATGCGCTTCAGATCCGCTCGCATACGGTCCATCGGGAACGGCCCACGCCCACCCACCGGGTCCGGGATTACCACTGCAGGCACCGTCCGTATAGACGACGGTCGTCACTGGTCGACAGCCTTATTCACTGGTCGTCCTGTTCAGCCGCGACCACCGCCCTGACACCAGAGCCCCGCTGACGGTCGAGCCAACCCAACAGCACCGCTACGGCCCTGGGATCATGGCGCAGATGATGTGCACCGCCGTCGATGATGCGGAGTTCGGCACTGCCGTGTGCATCCCCGATGACTCGGGCATCGAATACCGGAACCATCTCGTCGTCGGACCCGTGGAGGACAAGCAATGGGCGCGGTGCCAGTTCAGGAGCACACGCTACGGCCCTGATCTCCTTGAACTCCCTTGCCCATACGTCGAACACGGGTGGGAATGGGGTGGAGCGGATGGTGCCCACGTCACGGGCATGCAATACCAAGCGTCTCGGATGATTGGCCCAGTCGTCGAAGTCCGCCGGCGCTCCGATGGCCGCAACACCGCGTATCTCGGGATCTATTGATGCGGCACAGATGGCGAGCGCACCCTCGGTTCCGAATCCTGCTGCCCAGACGTCGCCCACACCGTCGGTCGCCCGCAGGTGTCGGGCCGCTTCAAGCAGATCGTCCCGCCAACCACCCAGAGAGAAGTCACCGCCGGAGTTGCCACACCCACGAAACGTAAAGACGAGAACAAACCACCCCATCTCCGTTGCAATCCGCTCGGCCAGTTCGGGGAACGACTGTGCCGAATGCCGTGCGCCGTTCACCAAGTGCGGCGCCGCGTGGGAAATGACCAGACCGGGCGCCAGTGCACCGGGAGCCCTTCGTGGACGGGCCAGGTGTCCAGCAATATCTATGCCATCTGAGACGAAAATGGTCTCCATGGAGCCTCAGATCGCCACGAATTCAACGGATCGCGTACCAACCAATCCCGACGCTCAATCTTCCACGTCGGCGCGACCGCTACCGTTGCCCTTATAGGGCCTGTATCCACGATTGCGCGCTTCAGAGAGCACATCGGGAGCAAAGCATGTGAAGGTCTCGGCCGCCATCAGCTCTTCGATGATCGAGGCATCCTCGAGGTTGTCCAGGTCGTAGACGACCTGCTTGCGCTTGTCTCCGAGCCAGCGATGCTCGGCAAATCTCGTGGGGCGTTCCATGGCCGAAGCTTACGGCCCGGGGTCACCCGGCTTCACCATCCGGATCCTGCGGCGCAGGCACTTCGGCGCCAATTGCGCCAATTGCCCGCATGTACGAGAGCTCGGCCTCGATGACCTCCACCACATGGACGTCTTCGCAGTCCAGACCGACCTCGTCAGCTCGTCCGAGCACGTAGGCAACACCTTCATCTTCTCCGGTGACGATCGGCCCGGCTGGCAGCGCGTCAAGATCGTGATCGCTCTCACCCGCCACCCCCTTGGCCTCGAGATAATCGAGATGAAAACCCAACAGCACGCGCACGTCGTCGTAGCTGAGTTGTGCCGTGACGTAATCGGGGAGGTTGTCGGCAACGAAGGTGACGGCTTCGTCCAGATCGAACACCGATGTGGGAGGTTCGACAGCCAATTCCGCGGTCACCTTGCCGACCGCGACAAGGCCTATCGCAATGATCGCCAGTGCCGTCAGGACGATGAATACGACGATCAAGCGCCCGGAACCACCCGCATCTCAGGCACTACAGATCAAATGCCGATGCGCTGAGCGAGCAGCTCACGGTGATACGCCGGATCACCGAAGAGCAGTTCGGAACTCTTGGCTCGCTTGAAGTACAGGTGGGCAGGGTGCTCCCATGTGAAGCCGATACCACCGTGGATCTGGATGTTCTCGCCCGCCGTGTGGAAATAGGCCTCAGAGCAGTAGGCCTTCGCCAACGATGCCACCGAGGGCAACTCATCGTTCATCTGACCAGCACACCAACCGGCGTAGTAGGCCGCTGACTTGGCCGACTCGACTTCGAGCAGCATGTCGGCGCACTTGTGCTTGATTGCCTGGAAAGACCCGATGGGGCGGCCGAACTGCACTCGCTCTTTCGCGTACTCGACCGACATGTCGAGGCAACGCTGTGCCCCACCCACCTGCTCGGCGGCGAGAGCAACCGATGCCAGATCCAGCACCGTCGAGAGAATCTCCCAACCCTTACCCAACTCACCGATGGGCGTTGCCGCAACGCCATCGAAGACCAGCTTCGCCTGCTTGCGAGTCTGGTCCATGGTGGGCAGGTTCGTACGGGACAGCCCGTCAACGTCTCCAGCTACGGCAAAGAGACTCACGCCTTCGGCGGTCCTGGCCGCAACAACGATCAGGTCGGCAACGGCACCATCGAGAACAAAGCTCTTCTCGCCGTTGATCCTGAACGAGTCGCCGTCTGCGGTGGCTGTCGCCTCTATTCCCGATTCATCCCAGCGCCCATTCGCCTCCGTGAAGGCAACGGTGGCAATCGTCTCGCCGGCCGCAATGCCGGGAAGGTATTCGGACTTGGCGGCATCGTCGCCGGAATGGATGAGGGCGTTGGCACCGAGCACCACACTCGAGAAGAAGGGGGCGCACAGCAGAGCCCTTCCCATCTCTTCGAGCACGACCACGAGTTCCACGTAGCCGAAGCCCTGACCGCCGAACTCCTCGGGAATCGTCAGGCTCTGCAAGCCCAGCTGCTCGGCCATCTGACGCCAGACGTCGGGGTCGTAACCCGACTCGGACTCCATCTGCTCCCTGACCGCAGATTCCGGCGACTTTGCCTCCAGAAACTGACGGACGATGCTGCGGAGCTCTTCCTGCTCCTCGCTGAAGGCGAAGTTCACCTGCAGGCCCCCTTGGGTGGCTAACTCGTTGCACCCCTTTCTTTACTCCACCGGGGCCGTCGAGGCCATTCTCCGGCGCTTGCCACGCCGAGGCGGTCCTAGCCTTGAAGTCATGACGACAGATGAAACTACAGATGAAACGGCATTCGAAACCACACTGCACTACAACGATGACCAAGCTGAGATCTACGAGTTGGTGGTTGGTCCGTACGAGAACAACGCATACGTACTGCGGTGCAAGGCAACCGGTGAAGCGGTCCTGATAGACGCTGC
>CAYQFM010000014.1:4192-10376 GCA_964416735.1 uncultured Iamiaceae bacterium
GCTGCAAACGAGCCCGAGCAGCTTCTCAGTGCCGCCGTGAGCCTAGGAGTCAAACGGGTTCTCCAGACCCACGGCCACTGGGATCACGTGCAAGCCGTTCCCGCATTGCGTGAAGCAGGCTACGAAGTCGGAATAACCGAGGCCGACGCTCCGATGATCGAGGCACACGACTTCGTACTCGCAGACGACACCACCATCGAGGTCGGTGATCTCCAACTTCACACAATGGCAACTCCGGGTCACACCCCCGGCTCGATGTGTTTCCTCCTTGACGGCTCCCCGGTGTTGTTCAGCGGAGACACCCTCTTCCCCGGTGGGCCCGGCAACACCTCACGCCCCGGCGGCGACTTCGACACCATCATCGAGTCAATCACGACACGGTTGTTCACGCTCCCCGACGACACGATCATCATGCCGGGACACGGCCTGGACACGACCATCGGAACCGAGCGACCACACCTCGCCGAGTGGATCGAACGGAGATGGTGAAACGGCAGAAGACCGGAAAAATCCGACACATTTCACGCCTCCGGACATTTCCACTATGTCCATAGTGCTAATACAATCATGACCATGGCTCCGCCACTCTTCGCAATTGAAAACCTCCATGTCGTCACCGCCGATGAACACCGACATCCAATTCTGAAAGGCCTGACCCTCTCAGTTGAAGCCGGAGAGATCCATGCCTTGATGGGGCCCAACGGCTCTGGCAAGTCGACGTTGGCCTCGACGCTGTTGGGGAGCCCCGAATACGAGGTGACCGAAGGCGCCATCCGGTTTCGAGGCGAAGACATCACGACTTGGTCCACCGATGTGCGGGCCAAGGCCGGGATCTTCCTGGCATTCCAGTATCCCCAAGAGGTTGCCGGGGTTTCAGTTCTGAATTTCCTGAGACAGGCACTCTCGGCCCGCAAGGGCATCGACCTTTCGATGCTGGAGTTGAGACTTTCGATCATGGAGTGGATGAGGCGGCTGGAAATGGATCCGTCGTTTGCAGACCGCTACCTGAATGAAGGATTCTCGGGTGGCGAGAAGAAGCGCAACGAAATCCTCCAGATGGGACTGCTGGAACCAGAATTCGCCATCCTCGACGAGACCGACTCGGGACTCGATATCGACGCTCTCAAGACTGTTGCGAAAGGCGTGGACGAGGTCCGCAAAGCACGCCCCGAACTGGGGGTTCTGGCAATCACCCATTACCAACGTCTCCTCGATTACCTCCGACCCGACGTTGTTCATGTCATCGTTGACGGGCGGATCGTCGAGAGTGGCGGCCCGGATCTGGCCATCAGGCTCGAGAACGAGGGTTACCAGGCATGGCAGTGACCGAAGACGCTCCAACAAAATCCACCGGAACGGAGCAACCGACCCGGACTTTTGATGTCGCCCGCATCAAGGGTGACTTCCCGTTGCTGATGAAGGCGGAGATCCACGGACGCCCCATCGTCTACTTGGATTCGGCCGCATCCTCGCAACGTCCGCGGTCGGTGCTCGACGCCATGGACGATCTCTACGAAACCCGTTACGCCAACGTGCATCGGGGTGTCTACACGATCGCCAACGAGACGACCGACCTGTATGAGGGAACCCGCACCAAGATCGCCCGCTTCATCAACGCATCGGGCCCCGAGAGCATCGTGTTCACCAAGAACGTGACCGAGTCACTCAACTTGGTGGCCAATTCATGGGGTCGGGCAAACCTCGCAGCCGGTGACGTTGTCGTTCTCACCGAAATCGAGCATCACGCCAATCTGGTGCCGTGGATGATGCTGCGTGAAGAACGGGGCATCGAGCTTCGGTTCGTCCCGATGGCCGATGACCAGACCCTCGACCTGAGCAATCTGGAAGAACTCCTGAACGGCGCAAAGCTCTTCGGCTTCACCGCCATGTCGAACGTTCTGGGAACGCTTCCACCCATTCGCGAGCTGGTCGATGCAGCTCACGCAGCAGGCGCTCTGGCACTGGTGGATGGCGCCCAATATGTACCCCACTTCCCCACCGACGTCGCCGCCATGGGCTGTGACTTCTTCGGATTCACCGGCCACAAGATGCTTGGCCCAACCGGCGTCGGAGTGCTGTGGGCACGACCGGAGCTGCTCGAGACAATGCCGGCGTTCCTGGGTGGCGGAGACATGATCCGTGATGTCCGTCTCGATGGCTGGACACCGAATGACATCCCTTGGAAGTTCGAAGCCGGAACCCCACCAATTGCCGAAGTGATCGGCCTGGGCGCTGCAATCGACTATTTGGAAGCGCTCGGCATGGATGCCGTTCGTGACCATGAACACCGTCTCACCGCGTATGCCATGGCCAGCCTCACTTCTCGTTTCGGGGAAGATCTGCGTATCTTCGGACCGAGCGACGTGGAACGCCGCGGTGGAGTACTGTCCATCGAGTTCAAGGATCTGCATCCGCACGACCTGGCACAGGTCCTCGACGAACAGGCCGTCTGTGTGAGGGCGGGTCACCACTGCGCGAAGCCGCTCATGCGACGACTCGGAGTGGGAGCCACCGCACGGGCATCCCTGTACATCTACAACGACGAATCCGACATCGATGCACTGGGTGACGCCCTTGAACACGCTGCAGACTTCTTTGCAATCTGAAGACGTCATCCCGCCAGTCGGGCAACTCGATCACATCGTGGGAGGTTGCGATGCCCGGGCTTGAAGATCTCTACCGCGAGGTCATCCTCGATCACTACCGCAATCCACGCAACCGCGGCGAGCTGGAAACACCACCTGCACACCGCGTGGAAGGATTCAATCCACTGTGCGGTGACGAGATCGTGATCTACCTGGATGTAGATGACGAAGGCACGGTCACCGACATCAAGATCGGTGGACAAGGTTGTTCGATCAGCCAGTCATCGGCATCGATGATGTCGGCGGCGGTGAAGGGTAAGACGCTCAGCCAAGTTCGCGATCTCACACGGGCATTCAAGTCGATGATGTCCATTCATGAAGCCGGTCTGGAAGGTGGCGCCGAAGATCAGTCGGAGTTGGACTCCGACTCAGGCGAGCCCGGGGGGTCGCTGGGAGATCTCGAGGCCCTTCGCGGAGTCGTGAAGTTCCCCGTGCGCATCAAATGCGCAACTCTCGGCTGGAACACCCTCGCCCAAGCCCTCGACGAAGTCGAAGCAGGGGCCTGAGCTTTCAGGCAAACGGATCTGGTCAGGCAAACGGATCAGCAAACGGGTCAAGCCCCACACCCGGAGATCCGGCACCGGGTGAATACCCGCCAAAACCAGGATGGGCGCTGGGGTCGAGTTGTCGTGCCTTGGCAAAGGAATCCGTCTTCGTCACCGCTCCCTCGGGTATGTATTTCGCATACCCGGTCTCCTCGAGCTCATCGGCCAACTCCGGTCCCCCGGTTGCCTGAATCCGACCATCAGCCAAGATGTGCACCACATCGGGCTTCAACTCGGTGAGCAGTCGTGAATAGTGCGTTATGGCGAGCACACCCAGGTCAAATTCCTTGGTGGCCTCCTCGATGCGCCGGGAACAGTCCCTCAACGCGTCGACATCAAGGCCGGAATCAAGTTCGTCGAGAATCGCAAACCGTGGTTGGAGTACCCCGAGTTGCACGGTTTCATTTCGTTTCTTCTCACCACCCGAGAGGTCCACGTTGACAGATCGGGTCAGCAGGGTGCGATCAAACCCGATCCGATCAGCCTCTGCGCCCATCATGGCCAGGACCTTTTCGGACCCGTGGTCGTCTTGCGCCGACAGCGCCTCCGACAGGACATCCACGAGTTGCACGCCGGGAACTTCGATCGGGTATTGCATGGCCAGAAACAGCCCGGCCCTCGCTCGCTCCCAAGTCTCGAGGGAGAGCAGGTCGACTCCATCGATGGTTACCGACCCACCCGTGACCGTGTAGCCCGGCTTACCCATCAGCACATGAGACAGGGTGCTCTTTCCGGAGCCGTTGGGCCCCATGATCGCGTGCACCTCACCGCTGCGGATGACCAAGTCGACGCCTTTGAGAATCTCGCGGCTCTGGACCTGTGCTGAAAGCCCTTCGATCTTCAACTCACTCACAGCTACGCCCCCGCTCGCTGTCGCAAACTCGATCGGTCGGTATTCAACTGTTCTCTCCCGCTTCTGCATCGAGTCGACTGTCGATCTCGGAGCCAGCGACGGCGATCAGCTCGATGACCGGAATCTGTGAAAGGACCTCGTCATAGAGGCCCGAGACGATCAATCGTTCCGCCGTGCGGGGCGGCACCCCCCGACTCTCCAGGTAGAAGAGTTGGTCTTCGTCGACGGGTCCGACAGTCGATGCGTGAGTGCAGCGGACATCATCGTTCATGATTTCGAGATTGGGTACCGACTCGGTCCAAGTGTCCTCACCCAGCTTGACGTTCTGGTTGCGCTGCATCGCATCACAGCCCTTGGCACCCTTGTCGACCCGGATCATCCCCGTGTACACGGAGCGTGACGAGTCATCCAACGCGCCCTTGAACAAGAGATTGCTTGTAGTCCGCGACGCCGAATGCTTCTGAAAGGTACGGAAGTCCAACATCTGATTCTCACGTGCAAAGTAACCCGCCAACAGGTTTCCGTACGCTCCCGGTCCGGTCAGGCGACAATCGGTCCGCGTGCGGGCGTAATCACCCCCAAGTGCCACCTGGGCCGAGATGAACGAGGCGTCACGATCAACCCGTGAGACATGCGATGCGATCTGCCAGAACCTCTCGCTGCGACGCTGGATGTTGAAATACCCGACACGGGCACCGGCAGCAACGTCGATTTCTGTCACCGGGCAACTGAGGGACCTGACATCGGCCGACTCGTGCATCTCGATGACATTGAATTCTGATGCCGCTCCACCCCTGACAACCAGCCGGGGAAATGTCAGAATGCCTCCGGCCCCGACCCAGTCGAGAATGACCATCGGACGGGAGATTGCAACACCGTCGGGCACGTCCACCACGACGGGTGCCACCGAGAACCCAGTGTTCAAGTCCGCAAAGACATCGGTCGGCTTCACCAACACGGAACCGAACAGGTCTGCCCCCGACGGATGATCAGCCAACTGGCCGACCCGCACCCCGGCTTTCACGAGCGTGGAGTCGAGTTCCGACCGCACCACTGACCCGTCTTGTACGACCACGAATCCGGCCAACTCACCGAGGGGCTCCAGAATCGATTCGACATCCAACCCTGCACCGACCGGCCCGGCGGACAGCGTGAACTCCGAAATGTCGAGTTCGTGGACCCTGCTGTAACGCCACACCTCTTCGTGGGTGTCCGGCATCGGAGATTCGAGGGCACGTTCCGCGGCCACAACACGGCTGTCGCGTAGCCAATCCGGGCCCTGTATCGCGCCAACGTCTTCGATGGTCAACGCGGTCATGGCGCTGTTCCTATCGCCTTGATCCCAACCCAGGTGGCCCCCGCCGGCGTCGTGTGCGGTGTCAACCTACGGATCCTTCCATCTGCAATTCGATCAGCCGACTCCACTCCACCGCGTACTCCATGGGGAGGGTTCGCGTCACCGGCTCGATGAACCCGTTCACCACCATTCCCATAGCCTGCTCCTGGGTCAGACCCCTGCTCATCAGATAGAAGAGCTGCTCGTCTGCCACTTTCGAGACCGTCGCTTCGTGGCCCACGATCGCATCGCGTGTGCCAACCTCCATGTACGGGAAGGTGTCTGAAACAGAGCGGTCATCGAGGATCAACGCATCACACTGAACATGCGACCGGGCCTTGTGAGCGTTCTTTCCGATGCGGACCAGACCGCGGTACGAAGAGATCCCACCGTCCTTGCTGATCGACTTCGACACGATCTTCGACGTCGTCTCAGGGGCCAGATGCACCATCTTCGCCCCCGTATCCTGGTGCTGGTCGAAACCGGCGTACGCCACCGAGAGAACCTCGCCGGACGCCTTCGGACCGACCAGGTGACACGCCGGATACTTCATTGTGCGTCGTGAGCCGATGTTGCCGTCGATCCACTCCATATGGCCTTCTGCCTCCACCCGGGCACGCTTGGTGACCAGGTTGAACACATTGGTCGACCAGTTCTGAATGGTCGTGTAGGTGACCCGTGCGCCTTCTTTGACGACGATCTCGACCACGGCCGAGTGAAGCGAATCACTCGAATACGTGGGGGCGGAGCACCCTTCGATGTAGTGCACCTGCGAACCCTCGTCGGAGATGATCAGCGTCCGCTA
>CAYQFM010000014.1:10386-16474 GCA_964416735.1 uncultured Iamiaceae bacterium
ACGTAGGCCTGCAGTGCCATTTCCACGAACACGCCGGGTGGAACGAAGCTGAACGCGCCACCACTCCAAACCGCCGAGTTGAGAGCGGCGAACTTGTTGTCCTTCTTGGGAATGATCTTCCCGAAGTACTTCTTGACGATCTCCGGATACTCACGCAGCGCGGTGTCCATGTCGGAGAACAACACACCCTGGGCCTCGAGGTCCGCCCGATTCTTGTGGTAGACGACCTCGCTCTCGTACTGGGCGGTGACACCAGCCAGATACTTGCGCTCGGCCTGCGGGATTCCGAGCTTCTCGTACGTTTCCTTGACCGACTCCGGGAGTTCGTCCCAACTGTCGACCTGTCCTTCGGTCGGCTTGATGTAGTAGTAGATGTCGTCGAAATAGACCTCGGAGAGGTCTACTCCCCAGTTCGGCATCGGTCGACGGCTGAAGTGGTCGTACGACTTGAGCCGGAAGTCGAGCATCCAGTCGGGCTCGCCCTTCATCATCGACATCTCGCGGATGATTTCCTCGTTCAGGCCCTTCTTGGGCTTGAAGACGTAGTTCTCTTCGTCACTCCAACCCAGTTTGTAACGTCCGAGATCGAGCCCGAGATCGGTGGAGGACATGAGCGCAGCTCCCTGAAGGTGTCCGGCGAATTACTCCTACGGCGATAGTAACAAATCCCGTGACAACTACCCACCCGACGATCCGAAACATGGATCCGAAACGAGTAGGTCGTTCGTCAGGTGTGACATGGGTCATCAGAATCAAATTTCCATTCTGGATTCAAAGTCGCTCGCCAACCGCCATCTAACCAGTAAAATTCATTGTTATCTGGCGTTCCTCGGCGTCGAATGAAACGAACTGGTCGATGACTCCCAACAAGTCTCCGTCAACATTCCCCGACACCATGTCTGAGTTCATGGACCGCGGTGTTGATGAGGTGATCGACGCTCTCGACGTCGGGGTACTCATCACCGGGCCCGACGGAATCGAGGGTGCCAATCAGGCTCTGCGCGAGATGTTCGATGTGGAAGTCGAGACCATGGGCGACGCCGAAGTCTTCGAACGGGTTGCACCGTATGACCTGACCGGCAGACACATCCGGAAAAGTGAAGGTGCGACGGCCGTTGCCATGCGGACCGGTGAACCGGTCAAAGACCAGGTTGTCGGCATCCGGTCCGAAAGTGGCCACGAACGCTGGCTGAGCATCACCGCCGTTCCCAGTGTGGTGGAAGACAGTGTCGTCCGAGTGGTGACCACATTCCGGGACGTGACGATATCCAAACTGGCAACCGACGCACTGGCCGCCAACAACGATCTCTACCGGGGCCTCGCCGAATCGATGCCGATCGGCATCTATCGGTCAGATGTAAGCGGAACCCTGCTTTATGTGAATCCGGCCTGGGAAGGAATTACGGGATTTCCCGCAGATACATCAGTCGGAATGGTAATGACCGACCACATCGTTCCCCAGGATCGCGACATGGTCGTAACGGTGTTCACCGAGATCTTCAGTACGCGGACGCCGGGCAGTTGTCAATACCGCTTCACCAGGAGGGACGGCGACGTCATATGGCTCCGGGTGTCCGGCTCGCCCACCTTCGACCCCGACACTGGCAAGTCGGACGGATTCATCGGCTCGATAGAGGACATCTCGGGGGTGGTCAAGGCCCGCGGTGACCTCATGCGGCTGGCGCAGATCGTCGAACGCACCAGTGACCTGGTCGGCACCATCGACCCGGAGACATTCAACGTCACCTACCTCAACCGTTCAGCACGACTACTCCTGGGGTTGTCGAGGGATCAGGCGAGGATGCTCCACGCAACAGACCTCTACACCCCCGAAGCAATAGAGATGTTCTTCGAGTCGATCCTGCCGAAACTGCACACCTATGGCTCCTGGACAGGCGTTCTGCCGATCAAGGGGCCCAACGGCACGACGCTGCAACTCACCCAGACCATCACGATCCAACGCAACCCCGATGGATCGATTCGCGAATACTCGGCCATCGGGCGCGACACCACAGACCAACAGCGCATGGCCGACGAACTGGAATACCGCGCCACCCACGACGCCCTCACGGGGCTCCCCAACCGGGCACTTCTGCTGGATCGAATTTCCGTTGCGCTTGCCAAAGCAGACCGCGACGAGAGCCTGATCGCCCTCATTTTCCTGGACATCGACCGCTTCAAACCGCTCAACGACACATATGGCCATGCCGTCGGGGACAAGTTCCTCATCGAGGTAGCGAAGCGAATCGACGGAACTCTCCGACCCGGCGACACGGTTGCACGTCTCGGAGGCGACGAGTTCATCGTGCTGATCGAAGGGGTTCGAGACGAGGCCCACGCACTCAAGGTCGCCCGGCGGATAACGGCGGTGTTGGAGTCAGACCCGTTCGACATCGACGATGTCAGCGTCAAGACCACCGTCAGCGGCGGAATCGCACTGTCGGCCGGAGGTCCAGACGAACACGCCGACGCAGTTCTCCGTGACGCCGACGCAGCGATGTACCGAGCCAAAGAGAGCGGCCGGGCACGGCTGGAACTCTTCGACGAAGGAATGCGCCGACGCGCGTCCGAGCACGTCGAACTGATCGAGGACCTTGCCCGAGGGATCCGGGAAGGTCAGATCGAGGTCTATTACCAACCCCTGTACAACCTCACCTCGGGATCCATCATCGGAGTTGAGGCTCTGGCTCGCTGGAATCATCCCACACGCGGGCTCGTGTTTCCCGACGATTTCATTCCGGTCGCAGAGGAATCCGGCCTGATAGTCGAACTGGGCCTGTGCGTGCTCGAGGCAGCCTGCTCACAGAGCGTTGCCTGGCAAGATGATCTTGGGCATCCACCGCTTCAAGTCCATGTGAACCTGTCCGCTCGCCAACTGAACTCGATACTCCTGGCGCCTCAGGTCGCCGGCATTCTCGCCTCGACCAGAATGCCCGGAGCCGATCTGTGCCTGGAGATCACCGAGAGCACCTTGATGCAGAACGCCAGCAAGACGATCGAACTGCTGGCCGAACTGAAGAAGACCGGTGTCACACTTGCCATCGACGATTTTGGGACGGGATATTCGTCGCTTGCATACCTGTTGCGATTCCCCGTGGACACATTGAAGATCGACCGGTCGTTCGTGGATGGACTAGGCCCCGAAGTCGAAGATTCCGTGATTGTCGCAGCAATCATCAGCCTGGCAGCCACTCTCAACCTCCAGGTGATCGCCGAAGGCGTTGAGACCGCCGAACAGTTGTCGCACCTGCGCAATCTCGGTTGTGATTTTGCACAGGGATACCTGTTTGCAAAGCCAATCAGCGCCGACGAAATGACCAAGCTCCTGATTGCTGACACCTGAAGTATGGTTGGTTCATGAATCCGCCACCGACGACAGGAGCAGCCTCGGCTCCGGAACAGTCGGTCGAAGAACTTCCGTCACCACCGGTGAACGACCAACGTCGTATCCTGCGTGCGTTGAGCGCACCACTGGCGCTCGCCGGGACAGGGCTCGTTGCTGGCACTTATCTCTACCTGAACAATCCCAACATTTCGGGGTCGATCTTCCCGAAATGCCCACTCAAGCTCCTGACCGGGTTGGATTGTCCGGGATGCGGGCTCACCCGTTCGCTCTATGCGCTGCTCCACGGCGATTTGGTGGCCGCGGCCAGCCACAACCTGCTCGTTCTGTTCGTGGTCCCGTGGGTTGTCATGGCACTGGTCCGTTGGACTGCACAGCGCTTTGGCCATGACATTCCAAAGCTGTTCATCGTGAAGCAGTGGATGGTGCCCGCCACGGTCATCCTGCTCACCATCTTCACGGTGGCGCGCAACATTCCGGTCGCTCCGGTCGAGTGGCTCAATTCGGGCTACTTCAGCGTCTAACGGAGGGGGCGTTTGACTGACGAAACTTCATTCGTCAGTCGATATTCGTCAATCGATGCGGCGAAGCTCCCGTCGGTAACGCTCACCACGCGCAACGTACGACTCGACAGCAAGGCGTAGTGGCTCCGGATCCACGGCGTCTTCGCGGATCCGAGCCGGCACACCAAGGGCCATCGCTCGGGACGGGATCACCATTGCGCCCGGTACAACGGCATTGGATCCGACCAGTGCAGCTTCACCCACAACGGCGTTGTGCAACACAACTGCCCCATTACCGACGAGCGCATGGTTCTCTATGCGACATCCCTCGAGATGAACGATGTGGCCAATCACCACATCATCACCAACGAAGGTGGGCATGCCCTCCGCCACATGGATGACGCTTCCGTCCTGAACAGAGGTCCGCGCTCCGATGTCGATCCGTGCACCATCCGCTCTCAGTACTGCACACGGCCAGATCGAAGCCTGCGCGCCGATTCTGACGTCGCCAATGACAACCGCATCCGGATGCACGTACGCGCTCGGATCGATCTGGGGAACAAGGTCTCCGAGGGCGTAGATCGGCACCGTCCCTACACCTCGAAGGTGCCGTATCCGCTGCGGAAATAGACCAGAGGCCCACCTTCATGGTTCACCCCCAGATCCGTCACCAAACCGATCACAACGAAATGGTCTCCTGCCTCGACCACCTGGTCGATCGAACAGTCGATGAACCCCAGCACCCCGTCGAGGACGGGCGAACCACCACTCGACCGCTTCCATCCCAACTCCGCGAACTTGTCCGGAACCCGAGATGCAAACACCCGCGACACGTCCTCTTGGTCGGCGGCAAGGATGTTCACGCAGAAGCGACCCGTCGGCTCCATGGCTGCCCACGTAGCCGACTCCTTCTTGATGCAGAAGAGAACCTGCGGTGGCTCGAGTGAAACCGACGCGAACGAACTCACCGCAAGACCGACTGGCCCCTCTCCGGCCATCGACGTAATTACCGTCACCCCCGAGGGGAAGTGGCTGAGAACCTGTCGGAACTTGGCGGAGTCGAAGGTCGCTCCGGCATCGTTCATATCATTCATCGCTCGTGCCATTCATCGTCGTCCGCTCCCCGGGTCAACCGCTCGCATCATTCGGATCGGATCTATCCAACCCTCGTTTGACTGACCGAGGCTACCCAGCCGTTATGGCTGTTCCCAACGGAACGACCAGCCCTTCTGCGGCCGCCGTTATCCCTGTCAGGCAGTTACCCATGGGTAGTTCCCGCGTCTTCTCCAAGATCAGATCCACTGCGAGGTCGTCGTGGGCCGGGTCGTGATGGAACAGAGCAAGGCTTCGCGCTCCCGCTTCTCGGGCCACATGAACAGCAAACTCCGCGGTGCAGTGACCCCAGTGTGACCGAGCCGCGAACTCGTCCGAACTGAACTGAGAATCGTGGATCAAGAGGTCGGCGCCATCGGCAAGTGCCAGAACCTCGGACGAAATATCCATCGACCCGTCCATGGGCTGCTGGTGATCAGGGATATACACGACCGACGATCCGGCCCATTCCACCCGATATCCAAGGGTCACTCCGATGTGGGGAATGTGGGCTGCGGTGACCACCGCTCCATCGATCTCGAAACGGTCCCTCCCGATGGTGTGGAAATTGACCTCGCCGGTGAGGTCCCGCACGCGAACCGGGAAGTACGGCGGCCGGATGATCTCGTCGAATGCCTCTCCTATTCCGAGTCGCCCTTCGGCGGGCCCGTAGACATCGAGCTTCCCGCTCCCCTGGTTGAGGCGCGTACAGAACGGCAGGCCCTGCACATGATCCCAGTGCATGTGGGTCACCAACGCATGCGCCCTGAAGTCTTCGGTCACGCACTGGCTGTCTCCGAGGTAACGCAGACCGGTGCCGAGATCAAAGATGATGGGGGCATGCCCGTCACGGGTCAGTGCGACGCACGACGTGTTACCCCCGTAGCGCCTGTTTGACTCGTGAGCGCACGGGGTGGAGCCACGTACACCGAAAAAGCGGACATCCACGAAGCACTCACCCCCAATCCCGAACATCCCCCTGGACAACCTTCGAGATATCCGAGAAAGGCTAGCGCTCCGTCCGGCCGATCGTCCCATGAATGTGGCAGAAATCTCACTCGGAGTGCATCAACGGAAGAAACGAGCCATCCGGATTGTTCGTCGGGGTCACGGCATCGCACTTGCGAGCCCAACATCGGATACAAGGCAG
>CAYQFM010000014.1:16484-20314 GCA_964416735.1 uncultured Iamiaceae bacterium
ACACGGGTGGACGGGCTTGCTCACCGCATTGGGTTCTGCCGGCTTCCACGCGGTTGCACCGTTCGCCCGAGGGTACGCCCCCACGGCCGTGCCACCCGATGGAACTTCACCAATTGGAGCGTGGGTCACCGACCTCATCGCATTCCACAAGCAACTCGGCGACGGTGAGGCCGGGGTACTCAGCGGCCATGACTGGGGAGCCTTGGCTTCCTATGGCGCAGCAGTGGTCGAGCCAGACCGCTGGACACGTCTGGTCACCGCATCCGTGCCCCCGGCCGCCGCCATGTCGGACCGGGTAAACCAGTTCGGCCAGATCCGGGCGTTCTGGTATCAGTGGTTTTTCATGCTTCCGGGCGCCGAGGACGCCGTCGCACGCAACGACCTTGCCTTCATCGATGAGCTCTGGAACGAATGGTCTCCGGGCTTCGACACATCAGGTGTGCTCGACCGGGTCAAGAACTCTCTACGGGACCCCGCCAACCTGACAGCAGCGCTCAGCACCTACCGAACCACCTACGACATGACTGCTCTCCCCGAGCGTTACATGGCCGAACAGATGGCGGTGTTCAGCCCCCACACCCAACCAACCCTCTACATCCACGGGGTCGACGACGGCTGTATCGCTGATCTGTCCCCAAATGAACTGGAAGCTTCACTTCCCCATGGCTCGCTGGTCGAAATCGTCTCCGAGGCTGGTCATTTCGTGCAGTACGAACAGCCGGAGATCTTCAACGAGCTCGTGGTTGAATTCCTGACGACCAAGTGACCCGCATGGCTCTCGAGCGGCTTCAGTCCCCGAAGACATCGTCCGTGTACGGCAAGCCTCGCTGTGGCGCGAATTCGCGTTTCCAGACCATCAGCTTGCGTCTGAAGTAGCAGACCTCTTCGTTGCGCTGGTTGATTCCCTTGGTCTCTACGGTGATGATTCCGCGCTTACCGTCCGAGGTCTCCTTACGGTCCAGAACCCGGGTCACGGCATAGATGGTGTCACCATGGAATGTCGGCTTTGCGTGCTTGAGAGTCTCCACCTCGAGATTCGCAATTGCAGCGCCGCTCACATCGGGAACACTCATGCCCAGCACCAGCGAGTACACCAGATTTCCCACGACCAGCGGTTTGCCGATCGGCGACTCATGTTCAGCAAACCAGTGATTGGTGTGGGTCGGGTGGTGATTCATGGTGATCATGCAGAACAGATGATCATCCGCCTCGGTGATGGTCTTACCAGGCCAGTGACGGTAGATGTCACCGAGCTCGAAATCTTCGTAGTGGCGGCCGAACGGGCGGTCATGGACAGTCACAGCATCACCTCGTAGGTGGGATCCTCTAATTGTGTTCACGGCACACGCGCCGACGTCATCGACATCGAGTCAACGGAGCACGCATGGACCGAGACTAATCAGAGAGCCATTAGAGCTGCGCCAGTAGACACACCAGGTGGGATATCGCGACCCGTGCCCGGTACGGTTCGGGTGATGAATCAAGCGGACCTGGCCTCGGCGACCAAAGCACTCGACCTCGCATCCGGGGTCGTCAGATCAGCAACCGAGGCACTCGCCCGATCCGGTTCGACAGAGACCGATCAGGTGCTGGCTTACGACCTGGCCCACGCGGCCGCTGGCGTCGAGACCGCCAAGGCAATGCTCGATTACGGCGCGCATGGAGAGACGGAGGCCGCGATGGCCTGTGCCTTCGTCGCGGACGTGATCGCCGATGTGGCCGCCAAGATCTACGCACGCGAGAGCGCGTGGGGTGTAGCGCCCGACGCTCTCGACGGCGCACGTGGCTTCGTCTCGACCTACCGCGATCCGGCATTCCTGGCACAACTGGCGGACAGCGAGGGATCAAGACACCTGGATTCCGACTTCGAGTTGGTGCAGGACGCATTCAGGCGTTTCGCGGAGAACGAGATCCGTCCCGTCGCCGAACACATCCACCGCCACAACGGGGACATTCCAGAGAGCATCATTTCCGGTCTCGCTGAGATGGGTGGTTTCGGTCTCTCGATTCCCGCCGCCTACGGAGGTTTCAGTGAAGGCGGCGAATCCGAGTACATCGGAATGGTCGTGGCCACAGAAGAGTTGTCACGCGGTTCGTTGGGGATCGGCGGATCACTGATCACCCGACCGGAGATCCTCACCCGGGCACTGCTCGCCGGCGGCACCGAGGAACAGAAACAGCAGTGGTTGCCCCGTCTGGCCACCGCCGAGGCGATGGCCGCTGTCGCGGTGACAGAACCCGACTTCGGCTCGGATGTCGCAGGGATCAAGGTGACCGCCACACCAACCGAAGGAGGTTGGTTGATCAACGGCGTCAAGACGTGGTGCACATTCGGAGCGCGTGCGACGGTACTGATGCTCCTTGCACGCACGGATCCAGATCGCTCCAAGACGCACCGGGGCCTCTCGATGTTTGTTGTCCCCAAACCCCTTGGCGAAGGCGAGGGGTTCCACTTCTCACAAGCTGCCGGCGATGACGGTGGCGCTCCGGGAGGCGGAAAGATCGAGGGTCGACCCATTGACACCATCGGCTACAGGGGTATGCACTCCTATGAGATCGCATTCGACAACTGGTTCGTGGAATCCGCCAATCAGGTGGGCCTGAAAGACGGCCTCGGCAAGGGCTTCTACTACCAGATGGCTGGCTTCGAGAACGGGCGTCTCCAGACCGCAGCACGCGCCGTGGGTGTCATGCAGGCCGCCTACGAAGAGGCTCGCACCTACGCCGCAGATCGGGTGGTGTTCGAAAAGCCCATAGCCGACTATCAGTTGACCCAAGCCAAGCTGGCCCGAATGGCCGTCGTCATCCAGGCATCTCGGCAGTTCGCCTATGCGGTTGCACGGATGATGGGCCGCGGTGAGGGCCAACTCGAGGCTTCGATGGTCAAGGCGTACGTCTGCAAGGCCGCCGAGTGGGTTACCCGGGAGGCGATGCAGATCCACGGCGGTTTCGGATATGCCGAGGAGTATCCCGTCAGTCGCTACTTCGTCGATGCACGGGTGCTGTCTATCTTCGAAGGTGCCGACGAGACCCTGTGCCTCAAGGTGATAGCGCGTCGCCTCGTGGACAGGGTGGCCACTTGACCAAGGCAGCGATGATTCCCGACCTGGACATAGATCTGATTCCGACACCGATTCTTCGCGTTGGAGCAGACGGTTCCGTCGAAGCAAACGACGCGGCACGGTCACTGTTCGACATGGGCTCACCCGGCACAATCGAGTCCATATCGGGCTCGTTCTACGGCCACGATGCGGATGTCTTCAGATCTGCTCTCGATGAAGCGACCAATTCGCCTTCGAAGCCGGTCCTTGTCCGCTGTGGCACAACTCCCCCGGTCCGTTACATCGACCTCACAAACCTCCGACTCACGTCCGGCGATGTGATTGTCTCCGCCACAGATCGCACCGAGCAGTACCGATTGGACGCGGCAACCACCACGGCAACTGGTTCCGCCCTGTTCCTGACGGATCTGAACGGCGTCATCCGTTGGGTTTCACCGTTCAGCGCGTCTGTCCTGGCATCGAGTCAGAGGGCCCTGGAGGGCCTAGACCTTCTCAGCATCGTCCACCCCGACGACCTTGCCGCTCTGAAGCGTCGCATCGACGACGTGGTTGCACATCCCGGAAGCGAGATCCGTGGTGCGTTCCGACTGCGACATCCCGACGTCGACGACACCTGGTGGCCGGTGCTCGTGACCGCCTCATACCAGCCGATGCGGCCCGCCGTCGGGGGGCTGATGGTGCGTATGGAATTGAGCACTGAGCCGGGTGATGACGGTGCGGACGGATCACCTGATGCATCGGAAGACACCGATGGCTATTCGCCACCAC
>CAYQFM010000015.1:0-1832 GCA_964416735.1 uncultured Iamiaceae bacterium
CGACTATCTGCGCGACAACATGGCAATGTCCCGTCCCGATCAGGTCCAGCGGGGCCACGAGTACTGCATCGTCGACGAGATCGACTCGATTCTCATCGACGAGGCACGCACCCCGTTGATCATCTCTGGGCGTGTTGCCGATGCCGCCAAGCTCTATTACCAGTTCGCCTCGATCGTGCGTGGGCTGAAACGTGACGTGCACTATGACGTCGATGAAGAGAAGCGGACGGTTGCCCCCACCGACGAAGGCGTCGAAGCGGTGGAAAAGGCACTCGGCGTGGAGAACATGTATGACGAGGTGGCACAGAACCTCGTCCATCAGTTCCAAGCCGCGCTCAAGGCGAAGGAACTCTTCAAACGTGACAAGGACTACGTCATCCAGCACGGCGAGGTGAAGATCGTCGATGAGTTCACCGGGCGTATCCTCGAGGGACGCCGGTGGTCTGAGGGCCTGCACCAAGCCGTCGAAGCCAAAGAGGGCGTACGAATAGCGGAAGAGAACCAGACTCTCGCCACCGTGACGCTGCAGAACTACTTCCGCATGTACGAGAAACTCGCCGGAATGACCGGTACCGCCCAGAGCGAAGCGGCTGAATTGGCGTCCACGTACAACCTCCAGGTCGTACCGATCCCTACCCACCGACCACTGGCCCGAATCGACCAGGGAGATCTGATCTACAAGGGCGAGGACGCCAAGTTCGATGCGGTGGTGGATGACATCGAGGAACGTTACGAGTCCGGCCAGCCCGTACTCGTCGGTACCATTTCGGTCGAGAAGTCCGAGAAACTGTCGCGGTTCTTGGCCAAGAGGGGAATTGCCCACGAGGTGCTCAATGCCAAGCAGCACACCCGTGAGGCCCACATCGTCGCTCAGGCTGGCAGGCTCAAGGCGATCACCGTTGCCACCAACATGGCCGGTCGTGGTGTCGACATCATCCTCGGCGGCAATCCGGAAGGTCTGGCCGAGAACGACGTGGTTGCGGAGGGCTTGGATCCTGAAAGCGAAGAAGGGCGTGCCCGCGTCGCCGAACTGAAGGCCAAGTACAAGCCGGAAACCGATGCGGAAGGCGAGAAGGTCCGCGAGCTAGGTGGGCTGTACGTGTTGGGTACCGAACGTCACGAGAGCCGACGCATCGACAACCAGCTCCGAGGTCGGTCTGGCCGACAGGGCGATCCCGGCGAGAGTCGCTTCTATCTCTCGCTCGAAGACGAACTCATGCGCCTGTTCGCAACGGGAGCGATGAACTGGGTGATGAGCAGGGCACTTCCCGACGATGTTCCGATCGAGGCGAAGATGGTGACCAAAGCCATCGAGCGTGCCCAGAACACGGTCGAGCAGCGCAACGCCGAGATTCGTAAGAACGTTCTGCAGTACGACGAGGTGATGAACGAGCAGCGCAAGATCATCTACCAGCGTCGTGATCAGATTCTCGATGACGCGGAACTCCGCGAGGAGACCATCGAGTATCTGGCCGAAGCTGTAGAGGGTGAAATCTCCACGTTCTGCGTTTCGGAATTCACCGAGGAGTGGGATCTGGACGGGCTCGTGACCGAACTCGGGACCATCTGGCCGATCGAATCCACGGTCGAAGACCTTGCCGCGATGCATTCGACGGACGAGCTTTATCAACGTCTCATGGGTGAGGCCCAGGCCTACTACGAGGAGAGGGAAGAGGAACTCGGGGCCGACAACATGCGCCAGCTCGAGCGCCAGGTCATGTTGCGCATCATCGATCAGAAATGGCGCGAGCACCTTTACGAGATGGACTACCTGCAGGAGGGCATCAACCTCCGGGCCATGGGTCAGAAGGACCCGCTGGTCGAGTGGCAGC
>CAYQFM010000015.1:1842-19784 GCA_964416735.1 uncultured Iamiaceae bacterium
TTCGAGATGTTCGGCGAGATGATGAAGTCGATCGCCCAGGATTTTGTGCGCTATGTGATGCACGCCCAGATCTCACTGGCGGTCCAACCGGTCGAGGAGGTCAAAGTCGGCAACGTCCGATATGTCGCTCCGACAGATCCTTCGGAGGCGACCAATTCCATGGCGGCCGCCGCGCGCGCCCAGGCCGCCATGGAGAACTCTGAAGCCCCGGATGTATCCGACGCGCCGCCCGTCGAAGAGGACGTAATTCAGCAGCCGGTCGTGAAGAGCGAGTGGGACAAGACGCCGCGCAACGATCCGTGCCCCTGCGGGTCAGGCAAGAAGTTCAAGATGTGCCATGGCCGGTAAAGCGGGACGATGAAGGATTTCTCCGATCAACTCGTCGATCTGCGACGGCGCCTCTCGAACGCTCGGGTTTACCTCCGTATAGAGGAGCTCACGGCGGTCAGGCCTCAGCTCGAGACCGAGGCGTCGCGCCCGGACCTCTGGGACGACCCCGAGAAAGCACGGAAGGTGAATGCAGAGCTCTCGGCGGTAACCGACGACATAGAACTGTTCGAACGTCTGGGAACTTCTATCGACGATGCTGAGACCCTGTTCGAACTCGGGCGCGAGGAATCTGACGACTCCGTCGAGGCGGAGGTCGTCGAAACGATCGACGCACTTGCTCGACAGTTCGACGAGTTGGAACTGAGAGAGTTGTTCACCGGCGACCAGGATGAGGCCGATGCGGTCTGCGAAGTGCATTCCGGTGCCGGTGGAACCGATTCGCAGGACTGGACCGAGATGTTGTTGCGTATGTATTTGCGGTGGGCGGCCGACAGGGGTTTCGAGGTCGAACTGAGCGAGGCTCAGGATGGCCAAGAGGCAGGTATCACTTCGGCAACGTTCATCGTCCGTGGACGGTATGCATACGGCCTGATGCGTTCGGAGCGCGGTGTGCACCGGCTGGTTCGCATTTCACCGTTCGATTCGAACGCCCGTCGACATACGGCTTTCGCCTCGGTGGCGGTGGTGCCCTTCATGGAAGACGATGCGGCCGAGGTGGTGATCGATGAGAAGGATTTGCGGATCGATACCTATCGGTCGTCGGGTGCCGGTGGTCAGCATGTGAATGTCACGGATTCCGCCGTGCGCATAACCCACCTCCCTACCGGGATCGTCACCTCGTGTCAGAACGAGCGGTCGCAGCATCAGAACAAGGATCGGGCGATGTCCATCCTTCGGGCGAAGTTGGCCGATTTGGCGCGTCAAGAGCGTGAGGCTGAACTTGCCGCCATTGCCGGCGTGCAGCGGAAGGTCGAGTGGGGCAGTCAGATCAGGTCGTATGTTCTTCAGCCTTATCAGCAGGTCAAGGATCTACGTTCCGGCTTCGAGGTCGGCAATGTCGAGGGTGTTCTCGACGGTGACATCGATGGCCTCATGGAGGCGTATCTGCGCTGGGAGCGCAGTGCCGCTGAGCCTGTCGGTGAGTGATCGGCGACTTGGCGGGGGTCCCACTCACGCTCAACGCGGTGTTGTAACTTAAACGCAACAATGATCAGGCTCGAGAACGTCACCAAGACATACAAGGATTCCGTGGTCGCGCTGCGAAACGCCACTGTCGACATAGACAAGGGCGAGTTCGTATTCCTGGTGGGACCGTCCGGCTCGGGTAAGTCCACCTTCATCAGGCTCCTCAACAAAGAGGAGACACCTGACTCCGGGCAGATCTTCGTGGCGGGCAAGGACATCAACGACATGTCGTCGTGGAAGGTGCCCTACCTGCGACGCAACATCGGCTGTATCTTCCAGGATTTCAAACTGCTACCCACCAAGACGGTGTTCGAGAACGTGGCATTTGCTCTAGAGGTCATCGGTACCCCGCGCAACGTGATCAGGACGCAGGTTCCGGCGATTCTCGATTTGGTCGGTCTCGAGTCCAAGACAGACAACTACCCCCATGAGCTCTCCGGCGGTGAACAGCAACGTGTGTCCGTCGCACGGGCGTTCGTCAACAGGCCTTTGATCCTGTTGGCCGATGAGCCCACTGGCAATCTCGATCCGGCAACGTCGGTCGGCATCATGCGACTGTTGGATCGCATCAACAAGACGGGTACGACCGTCGTCATGGCCACACATGACCGCGGCATCGTCGACACCATGCGTCGTCGTGTCATCGAGTTGGACCGCGGTTCGATGGTGCGTGATCAGGCCCGCGGCGTCTACGAGTAGGGAGCACCCGATGTCGGTGAACGTCGATTACGTCTTCCGAGAGACCGGAAGCAATCTGATGCGCAACGTCACCATCACGGTGGCGTCTGTCCTCACCGTGGCCGTCTCCCTGTTCCTTGTCGGGTTCTCGATGATGGTCAGTGAGGGCGTGCGCAATGCAACTCAGCGGTGGCAGGGCGGCATCGAATTCGTGGTGTTCCTGAATCCCGACGCAAACCAGGATCAGATCGATGCCGTCAAGCGTGACCTCGATGACAGCCCCGAGGTGGAGAAGACCACGTTCATCGACCAGAACGCTGCGTACGAGGAGTTCAAGCAGTTGTTCTCGGATTCTCCCGAGATGATCGACAGCGTTACTCCCGAGATCCTTCCGCCGTCGTTCCGCGTGGTTCCGGTCAACAAGGACGCAGACACGGTGCAGGCGCTCGGTAAACAGTTCGAGACAAAGCCCGGGGTGCGCCAGGTCGTGTTCGCGTCGGACACCATACGTCTTGTTCAACAGCTCTCGCACAGGTTGACCATGGGAATGTGGATAGTTGCCGTTGTCCTCTTGGGTGCGGCTGCGCTTCTGATTCTCAACACGATCCGCATGGCCATGTTCGCCCGTCGTCGCGAGATAGAAGTCATGAAGCTCGTTGGCGCAACCAATTGGTTCATCCGTGTCCCGTTCATGCTCGAAGGTCTATTGCAGGGCGTGGTGGGCGCTCTGCTCTCGGTCGGCCTGTTGGCCGCCTTCAGGCCGTTTTTCGAGAGTTGGTTGCCGTCTGACCAGTTCCCGATCTTCTCGGGCTTCACCCTCGCAAGTGTCGAGGTGATCGGCATCTACCTGCTGCTGGGGTTCATCGGCTGCATCGTCGGTGCCCTTGGTGCGGGCCTGGCGGTGAGCCGCTTCCTCGACGTCTGATCGGCTGCTTCCCCCGTGTGACGGATATCTCACTAGAGTGCAATTGCCCATGTCTGCTCGTTTCGGTTTGAAGTTCCTCGTTGCTGTCGGTCTGGTTGTGGTGATCGCTTCGGCGATTCTTCCGACGCGCGCTTGGGTTCAGGTCAGCGGACAGGCCTCAGGGCAGGCCTCGGGTCAGGTGGCCGCCAGGGATGATTACGAGGCCATTCTGGAGGAATCGCTGGCGGTGCGCGACCGCTACGAAGCAGCGGTCGAGCGAACCAGGGAACTCGAGGCCGAAATTGCCGCTCTCGATGTCCGGTCTGTGGAGCTTCAAGCGGAATTGGCCGGTGCCCAGGCCCGAGTGGATGAGGCGGACGCCTCCCTGATGACGGCGGAGGCCGAGCTGGCCTCACTCGAGCGGAGGCTCGCCCGTGAGACGCAGCGTCTGCGCGACGAATCGGTTGCGGCCTACGTGGGCGCGGGTAAACCGGTTCCTGACCTGGGTGCAGCCATGCGTGATCCGAAGGCGCTGGATGAGTTCGCACGGGTCCAGGTGTATGCAGACGTGGTCGTGGCCGACAGAAAAAACATCATTGCCGAGGTGACGTCTTTGAGGGCCAGCGCCGACGAGCTTCGCGGCCAGGCACAAGATGCGCGGGACACTCTTGTGTCCAACCGTGATGATCTGGCGGCGCGCAAGGCGGACCTGGACTCCACCCGGGCCGATCGCCAGCGCGCAGATGAGCAGGCGAAGGCCGCTGCTGAACACGAACAGCAGATGGCGGTCAAGCTGGAGGATCGTCGACGCGAAGCGGAGTTGCGCTATGCGGATGAGATCCTCGATTCGGATTCGATCGGGATGATCCTCGCGCAGCGTCAACGTGGCCAGAAGGCACCCGCGTCCACACTCGGGATCTTCTTGAACCCCATCAAGAACGGCAAGGTGGTGTCGCCCTACGGTGCACGGATTGACCCGTTCCTGGGCGTCACCAAGGTGCATGCCGGTCTGGACATCGATGCCGTAATGGGAGAGCCCGTGCGGGCATCCGAAGCCGGAACCGTGGTAATCGCATCCGAACAGGGCGGGTACGGCCTCGCCGTCGTAATCGATCACGGCAACACACTCGCAACTCTCTGTGGACACATGAGCGCTTTCACCGTGAAGCCCGGTGACGTGGTAACCCGTGGTCAAGTTGTGGGCTACGCGGGAAGTACCGGACGATCGACCGGCCCCCATTGCCACTGGGAAGTGCGGGTAATGGGTACCCGCGTGGAGGGGACCCCCTATCTGAGTACCGTCCCCGAGCGTTGAGGCGTATTCAACCGAAAGATTTCAGCCGAAAATCTCAATCGAAGACTCTGAGTGGCTCGGGCCCGACTTCGCCTGCGCACACCGAGTTCAGCAGGCCGGTGTCGACGTCGTAGATAAACGCGGCCAGATGGGTGCCGGGGGGTAGTACGGCGGACGCGCGGAGTTGCTCCAGGTCCTCTATGAGGGCGTCGGGCTCTGAGTCGATCAGGCCGAAGTCCATGTCAATCGGGTCGTCCCCGGTGGCGTCGTTTATCAGCGTTCGTAGCACTTCGGAGGTCGCGGCCGACGCTCCACATTGGGTATGGTGGATCACGGCGATCTGGGTGACGCCGAGGGTGTAGACCGAGGCGACCAACGAACGGATCATGTCGGCGGTCACGCGACCGCCGGCGTTACGCAGGACGTGACCCTTGCCGGGAGTGAGGCCGAGTGCGGCGGCCGTGTGGATGCGGCAGTCCATGCAGGTGATGATTGCCACCTGTTCGGTTGGCTGGGAGGACAGCCCTTCAAGACTGAATGTGGTGGCGTAGTGGCGGTTGACCGCAATGAGATCTTCGAAAGCTTTCATTGGGGCGATTCTATGTATCGTCTGATCGAGCGGCAGTCCCGACGGAATCCGTTTTGTCGAAGGCCCCATTTGATTGTGGTACCAATGTCTTATGAGCGAACTTGGACCACTTGAACCACTATTGGGCAATTGGGAAGGCAACGCCGGGGTCGATGTCTCCTTCCATCACGACGACAACGCAACCGAAGACACCGGTTATTTCGAGAAGGCATCGTTCCGACGCATACCGATCGTCGAGAACGGGACACAGTCGATGCACGGGTTGAACTACCAGATGACCGCTTGGCGCCATGGTGAAGAGGCGATGGATCCGTTTCACGACGAAGTGGGATACATCCTCTGGGAAGAAGCAACCGGACACGTGATCCGCTGTTTTGCGGTTCCACGTGGGATTGCGATTCTTGCCGCTGGTGAAGCGCAGTCGGATTCGAAGAGGCTCGAATTCTCAGCGGAGTCGGGGCCGGCCGGATACGGCCTGGTGCAGAATCCGTATCTCCTGGAGAACGCCAAGACGATCTCGTTCGAAGGTGTGTTCACGCTGAACGACGACTCGACACTCACCTACACGTCTGACCTCACTCTGGACCTTGCTGCCTTCGGTGGGGTGATGCATCACACGGACACGAATACGCTCCACCGCGTCTAGGTGAATCGGATCGAGGCCCGTCGAATCATTGAACCCGCTCAGCGAAATCGGGTCGTTCCACGATCTAATTCTGTCAGGCGGGCCTAGTGTTGATCTTGTAACAGAGACCAACTGATAGGAGATTCCCGAAATGTCAGGTGACGAACGACTTTCTCTGCGTGATGCGGACCCTGAGGCATACCGTGCCATGGCGGGCCTGTCCCGCTATGTGGCCTCAGGGCCGCTCGGTGCGGCCCTGCTGGCCATCATCGACATCCGCGCTTCGCAGATCAACCACTGCGCTTGGTGTCTCGACATGCACTCGGCCGAGGCACGTGATGCCGGAGTGGACCAGCGGAAGCTGGATCTGATTGCTGCATGGGAAGAAGCAGGGTCGATTTTCACCGACCGGGAGCGGGCCGCCCTTGCGTTCACCGAGCAGGTGACACTCATCGGTGAGTTCGGCGTGAGCGATGAGGTGTGGGAGATGGTCCGGACGGCGTTTGATGACAAAGAGATCGTCAGCCTCGTGATGGCGATCGGGGCCATCAATGTGTGGAATCGCATGAACGTCTCGATGCGTACACCGCTGGGCCCCGAGCCGTACCGCGTGCCCAAGGAGTAGTCCACTGGATTTGATCGTGGCCTGACACGCGCCGTCGTTGGCAAAGGCGCGTGTCATACCGTCACGGTACGGTTCACATCGTGCTCGAAGTGGTGGTGGGAGAACGACTCGATGGGTTGGTGCGACGGTTGGCTTCGGTGTACGCCGAACCGCCCGAGGATCCTATGGCGCCGGACTGGATCGTCGTGCCGTCGCCAGCACTCAACAGGTGGATGCGCATCGAACTCTCGACAGTGCTCGGGGCGACCGGTGTGGAGCGTACAGACGGGGTGACCGCCAACATCCTTCGCCTCGGCCCCCACGCCTTTCGCCAGCGCCTCTTGTTTCCTGATGACCCCGACAATGATCCGTGGCGGGTTGACCATCTCGCCTGGGAAGTGGCCGAAGTGTTGGTCGATTCCGTTGAGGACCCCACCTTGTCGAAGGTTTCAAGTGTGCCTGAAGGGGCCACGCTATGGGCGCGTGCTCATCGGATTGCAACCATGTTCGATCGGTACCACACCTATCGGCCAGAGATGGTGCAGGCGTGGGCCAACGGTGATGATCTCGATGGTGCAGGCAAGGAGATTCTGGACCGTCTGGCGTGGCAGCCGGTCCTTTGGCGCTTACTGCGTGAGCGCCTGGGCGTACCGAGCCCGGCGCAACGCCTTCCCGAGGCAGTCGAGGCGTTGCGCAATGGAAACGTTCCTACGGATGTTCCCGAAAGAGTTTCCGTCTTCGGCCTATGTGACCTTCCCGGGGGCTCCTCCTTCCTCGACCTGATCCTTGCGCTGGCCACGAATCGCAAGGTGCACCTGTTCCTGCCGATTTCGTCAACATCTCTCATCTCCGTCCCTCGAGATGCGCTCGATCATCCACTGCTGCGCTCGTGGGCGCGCGAGTCACACGACACGGTCTCACTTGTCGATGAATTCGCCAGAAATGCCGGCGAGGTCGTTCATGTGGATGTAATCGCTGCGGATCTTCCAGCTGCGGTTGCTCCCGCGAAGCCGCCACACACGCTTCTGACGACGGTGCAAGATGCGATCCGGGGCAATTGTGCGCCAGTCGGTGATTGGTTGCCCGTGGCCGGTGACCGCTCTATTCGTATCCACCGATGCCATGGAGTCAGTCGTCAGGTCGAAGTCCTGCGCGATGAACTGCTTCATCTCCTGAAGCAATCCGCTGCCGATTGCGACGAACGATTGCGTGAAGACGACATCGTCGTGATGTGTCCCGACCTCGACAGGTTCCGCCCCGCCATCGAAACCCTGTGGGGTGCGAGTGCCGGTGGTGACGCGACGCAGTGGTTTGGTACCCCTGCACTTTCGTATCACATTGCTGCAAGTGCGCCAGGACGTGACCTGCCGATGTTCACTTCGCTTGCGACCATGGTGGAGTTGGCTGCCAGTCGCTTCTCGGCGGCTGCGGTGTTGGACCTGGCGGGGCAGGAAGCCGTGCGAGAGCGTTTCGGATTCACCGATGGCGATCTCGAGACCCTGGCCAACTGGGTCGAGAAGGCCAACACCCGGTGGGGAATCGATGGTGAGCATCGACAGCGATGGGGCCTTCCGGCCGATTTCGAGAATTCCACTCTCATGATGCTGGTGGACCGCCTGTTGATCGGAGTGGCAACCAGTGACGACCCTGAACTTCTCGGTCCTGGCGACTTACTTCCACTTGAGGTCGAAGGTGACGGAATCGCTCTTGCCGGACGTTTTGCGGGTCTGATCCTGCGGTTGAAGGAGTTCGTGGAGGTGATCAGTTCCGCCAGGACGATTGGGGAGTGGGTGGACCTGTTGGAGCAATTGGTCGAGGACACCCTTTCCGTAGGGCCCGACGACAGTCGCCAGGCTGGAACCCTCGCAGCCATGTTCGCCGCTGTGGAGCGCGAGGCGGCGCGTCCAAATTCAGATTCGTTACTGAAAATCGGTTTTGACGATCTGAAGATGGTGCTTGGACGTCACATGGGTTCTCAGGTCGGCCGCGGCGTCTTTTTTCGAGGCGGTATCACCGTTTGTCCACCGGGCTCGCTGGCAGGCATACCCCACAAGGTCGTTGCGTTCTTGGGGATGGACGAGGGCGCTTTCCCGGTCGCTGCACCCGATGGCGACGACCTTATGGCGGCTGAGCCGAAGCGAGGCGACCCCAACCGTCGTGATCGAGCTCGTCAGGCGCTGCTCGACGCGGTGCTGAGTGCGGAGTCCAACCTGGTCATCACATGCAACGGGCATAGCGTCGTCACGAATCAGGAAGTTCCTCGGGCCGTTGTGTTGTCCGAATTCGAGGAGGTGATCACCGGCACCCTCGATCTCGCCGGTCGAGATGAGACGCTTTGCGGCGTCGTGGTCGATCACCCACGGCAGACATACGACCCAGACAACTTCATTGCCGGATCGCTCGATCGGGCGCTGCAGGATCCGTGGAGTTTCGACCCTGTGGCAATGGATGGCGCCCTTCGGTTGGATGACGGGACAGGTATGAATAGGGGGTGGCAGGCCGACCCGCTCGCTGTCGCAGCGCCGTCCGTGATCGAGGTTACGAGGCTGGCTGCATTTCTTGAGGCACCCGTGAAGGTATTTGTTCGGGATTCGCTGGGGGTGAAGATGCCACAACCCGCGGATCGTGGGTCCGGTGGCGCGGTTACCCCGGTTGCAGGGCCGTCGGGGTTGTTGCCGGTGGCGGAAGGCGAGACCCTGGTCACGCTGCTCGACTACATGGAGAAATGGAGTTTCACCGACCGATTGCTCAATCATTGTCGTGCGGGTTCCGATGTGGAAGCGTTCGTTCGGCGGGAGTACGCCGCACAGCACCTGGGGCCCGGAGCTTTCTTCGACAGTGACTTTGCAACGGCGAACGCAACGGTGGAAATGCTCCTTGCCGCACTGGCCACTTGCGGCGACGTGCATGGTTTACCCAATGATCGTTCGGTTGACGTAGAAGTGGGTAGTGGGTGCCGGATCGTTGGAACCGTGAAGGTCTACGAAAATGAGTATCCGGGACCCCTGCGGGTAACGCCTTCGAGCTATGCCCACTTTCGCCGGATCCCCGGTTGGGTGGAGCTTCTGTTGCTGACAGCCATGGAGCCGTTGACGCAATGGTGTTCGACAACTATCACCAAACAGGCTCGTTCAAACGGACGCAAAGCCGTGACTTCGCAGTTGTGGGTTCGTGGGGAAGACCCGGTCGAGCGTGAGGCGGTGGCCCGTGGTGCCTTGGCGGTACTGGTGGACCTCTACGCACGTGGAACCCGTGAGCCACTTCCCCTGTTCCGCAATACCTCGGCGGCGGTGGCCTATAAGGAAAAGCCGACCGAGATCGTCCAGCAGTGGGAAGGGGACTACAACTCAACTCGTGAGCGGGACGACGTGTGGAATCGCCAGGCATTCGGTGGCCTCTCCTTCGATGACCTGAAAGCGATTGAAGTCGAAACCCGTGACCCTGACGGTGCCGGTTCCTCCCGGCTTGAGAGATATGCGCACCACCTCTGGGACACCTTGGAACAATCGGTGACCACGGAACCTCCGAACGGGGGTGAATGATGGAATCGGCAACCAGGTTCGTTCTCCATGACCCGTTGCCAACCGGACGCATGGCGATAGAGGCGAGCGCCGGAACAGGTAAGACCTACGCTTTGTCCACGCTTGCCGCGCGCTATGTGGTTGAACGTGGCGTTCCGGTCACCGCCTTGCTGATCGTCACCTTCACACGCGCGGCGGCGGCCGAGTTGAAGGATCGAGTGCGCGCGCGACTGGTCGAGTTCTCAAGCATTCTTGCCCAGGACGAACTCACCGCCGAGCAGGTTGGTGACCCGCTGGTTTCGACTCTTTGGGGCGTCGACGATGACGAACGTGAACTTCGTCGAAGGCGGGCAGAGCAAGCGGTTACGGAGTTCGATGCGGCAATGGTGACGACCATTCACGGCTTTGCCATGCAGGCGCTGCGGTCGCTTGGCTCTTCTGTCCCGATCGACCCGGATGGTGTCCTGGATTCCGACTCAAGAGACCTGGTTACCCGTGTTGTCACAGACATGGCGATCGGTCTTGCGCTGGACGACAGCGACAACGACGACCCACCCGATGTAAAGCATCTCGTTGATATGGCCCAGGCGGTGATGGGCAATCCCGGTGCGAAGGTTGTCCCGGATTCGTCGATTGTCCCAATTCGGAGCCTGGTCGACGAAGTCTGTGAGCGTACGCGACGGCAACGCACGCTGGCTGGGATGATGACCTACGACGACATCCTCCTTCGTCTCCGAGATGTGCTGGCTTCTCCCACTGCGTCTGTCCTTGCCCGTTCGATCCTGCGAAATCGCTTCGAGGTCGTGCTCATCGACGAGTTCCAGGACACCGATCCGGTGCAGTGGGAGATCTTCGATTCGCTCTTTTCTGCCAGCGGTGCCGGTATCGATGATGGCGACGCCAGTGGCGACCAGGTTGATTTCCTGGGAGATGTGCCTGAGTTCAGTGTCCTGGTGATCGTCGGTGATCCCAAGCAGGCGATCTATGCCTTTCGCGGAGCGAATGTCCACACGTACCTCCAAGCCGCGCATGCACCCGGTACGCAGCAGAGAGACATGGATACGAACTGGCGCTCGGACCCGGCGGTGCTCAAGGCAGTTGAAGTACTTCTCGACGGTGTGACCTTCGGTGATCCGAAGATCGGATTTCACTGGGTGCAGCCATCTCCAGGAAATATCGAGCGGAGCATGATGACGGTCGGGGGAGAAAATCACCCAGCGCTTGCCATTCGCTTGCTCGACGGGTCCGGACTTCCACGGACGAAGCAGTCGTTTGTGCCGGTGGGTAACAATCGGTTCGTTTACTGGGACATGGCCAGATATCTCCAGAATTTGTTCTCGGCCGTCGAAATTCCTGACACAACCGGACCTCGCCTCGTTCGGCCCGATGACGTGGCTGTCCTGACCCTCACCAATCCCGAGGCTCAAGCGATTCAGCGGGTGCTTACAAGTGTCGGGATTCCGGCAGTGATCTCCCGTGGCGAGAGCGTATTGACTTCGGATGCCGCCGAGCAGTGGCAGATCGTGCTGAATGCCGTTGCGCGACCGGGAGACCCGGGTCTTGCAAGGGCGTTCGCTCTGAGTTGGTTCGGTGGTCGCGACATGACATGGGTGGCCACCGCTGACGACCAAGATCTGGGGGCGATCCAGGAGCAGTTGCGAGATTGGGGTGACCTGTTGACGCGCCGCGGAGCGGCCGTGTTCATTGGCCAGGTCAGGGTCGATACCAGAATGGTCAGCCGTGTGTTGTCTGGAGTCGATGGAGATCGTTCGATGACCGATCTAGATCATGTGGGCGAGTTGCTGGTGCATGTGGCGCCACGATCCGCCACGCCCACGTCCTTGTTGAACCAGTTCCTGGAACTGGCGGCTGGGTCCAAGGGTGGTGATGCCGAGATGGACGTGGCCGCGCGGCGGGTCGAATCCGATGCGCAGGCGGTGCAGATCATGACCGTTTTCACGGCCAAAGGCCTCGAGTTCCCTGTTGTGTGTCTTCCGACGATCTGGAGTCACAGGGGCGAAGTGAGCAAGCCGTATGTCTGGTGGGATCACAAATTGGGAAAGCGCCTGATAGACGTTGTGAGCGACGAAGAGTGGGAGGATGGCACAACTCAAGCCGAACGCATGGAAGCGACGGCATGGGAAGAGGCAGGAACGAGTCTGCGTCTGCTCTATGTGGCGCTGACAAGGGCCAAGCATCACGCGGCGGTCTGGTGGATGCCTACCGACGGCGGGCGCCGATCCGGGCTGGCCCGCGTGCTGTTTGCTCGTGACGCAAATGGTGACATCGATCATGACGTGTTCATGTCGCCGAAGGTTGATGTTCCGTTTGGTGCAGAAGCTGTATTGGCACTCGATCCCTTACTGCAGCGTGGTGGGGGAGTGATTTCGGCCGAGCTTCTCGACGCGCCGTCTGGCCCACCGCGGGCACGTGACGTCGAACCCGACGATCGTGCCGGACTACTAGCCGTTGCTTCGTTTTCTGATCCGCCATCGCGTGATCATCGGAGGTGGTCGTTCACCGCTATCACGAAGAACATCGATGCGGGTACGGCACAACGACCCTCCGACAACCTGCCTCTCGGTGAAGGCCGTGCTGGGGATGAACCGAGTCAGGATGAACCGAGTCAGACCGTAGAGGCGTCGTTGGTGGATGCGGTCGGGTCTCAATCTGATTCCGATGAGGTTTGCGGTGCGCTTCCACTCGGATCAATTGCGGGTGGAGCCGGTTTCGGAAACCTCGTCCACTCGGTTTTTGAACACGTTGACTTTTCTGCGCAGGACATCAAAGGCGAGGTCAGAGGTGCGATTTCGGACGCCCTGGTTGAGAATCCCTGGTACGTAGATGGCGACGATCTCGCCGATGGATTGATCGCCGTGCTCGATACTCCTCTCGGTCCGCTCTTCGGCTCGAAGTGTCTCCGTGAGCTGAGTCGAGTTGATCGCCTCGACGAACTCTCTTTCGAATTGACCCTTGCACGTGGTGGAAGTGTGCCCGCGGTCGCTGACATCGGTGAATTGGTGATGGATGGACTTCCCGGGGATGACCCGTTGCGTGGTTGGGCTGAGCAGATTGCGTCAGGGGCATTTGATGGACGTCTTGCAGGCCACCTGACCGGGTCGATCGACCTTCTGGCTCGAGTGAGCAGCGAATGTGGGCCGGATCGCTTCGTGGTCTGTGACTACAAGACGAATCGCCTCGGCCCGCCGAACCGACCTGCCATCCACGCCGACTATGAGCCGGAGATGCTCGCCGAGGAAATGGTCGAACACCACTACCCACTCCAAGCCTTGCTCTACAGCGTCGTGACGCATCGCTACCTGCGCTGGCGAGTGCGTGAATATGACCCGGCTGTCCATCTGGGCGGCGTGGGTTACCTGTTCGTGCGAGGAATGACCGGGCCTGGAACCCCGACACGAGGCGGCGTCCCGACGGGTCTGTTCGAGTGGCACCCACCAGCCAGCTTGATCGTGGACCTGTCTGACCTGCTCGATGGTTGCGATCCGGCCAGGACAGGTGCAGCGTGAATCCGAAGCGGTCCCTTCCTGTACCAGCCGAGGCTTCTGTTCTCGTTCCATACGTTGATGCCGGAGTCTTCGAAGACGCTGATGTCCAAGTTGCCGCCGCTGTTTCCAGGGTCATGGGCGGAGTTGGTGATCTGGTCGTGTTGGCCACAGCCCTCTGCGTGAGAGGCCTGCGGCTGGGTCACATATGCGTAGGGCTTGACGAGGTCGGTTCGGGGGTGACCATTGATGTCGACAATCCGTCATTGGTGGATCTGCCGCCATGGCCCGCTGGTTCAGCTTGGGTAGACGCGATTACAGCTTCCCCGGCCGTTCAGGTGATCGAGGCTCTGCCTGATCCTGAGTCAAGCGAGGCCAGCGACGGCAATTGCGAGCAGCAGCAGCGCACAACGCGCCCGCTTGTCTGGGACGGATCCCGTCTGTATCTGGAGCGCTACTGGCGTTACGAGAGTGAACTGGCAAATCACCTCATCGATGCGGCCGCCCCTGACAAGTTGTCCGAGCCGTCACAGTATGTGGACATCACAGGTGTCCTAGATACGCTGTTTGGCCCCGACGACACAGGCGGACTTGGTGACATAGAAGGTCTTGACGAGTCTGATGATCAACGCCGAGCGGTAGCTGTAGCACTCACAACACGCGTGGCTGTTATGGCGGGCGGTCCGGGCACGGGTAAGACCTATACCGTGTCACGCCTTGTGGCGGCGGCCCATGAGGTTGCTCGTGGCGAAGGACGATCCGTGGAGGTGGCGCTGGCAGCGCCTACCGGCAAGGCGGCCACACGCATGACCGATGCCGTCCGGGGCGCGCTGAGCGAACTCTCGTTGTCGCCGGAGGTCGGTGACCTGCTGGCCGGTGTCGAGGCGACCACGATTCATCGCTTGCTGGGCGCAACCAAAGGGGTGCAGTTCCGTCATGGGAGGGACAATCCACTTCCTCATGACCTGGTGATCGTCGATGAGGCATCGATGGTGGATCTTCCACTCATGGCGAAGTTGGTCGGTGCTCTCAAGCCCAATGCGCATCTCGTGTTGGTCGGCGATCCCAATCAGTTGGCAAGTGTGGAGGCTGGGGCAGTTCTGGGGGATGTCGTGGCCGCGGGCATCTCAGACATCGTGGTACTCGAGCGTCGCCACCGCTTCCAGGATGACTCAGCCATAGCTCGACTCGCGGATGCTGTGCGAGTCGGTGATTTCAATGTCGCGTTGGACACGCTCAGGGGGGCAGGCCCCGACGAACTCCATTGGATCGATCCAAGCGATCATGGTGCTCTTGTTGAACTGCGTGATCAGCTCGGACAAGCAGCGATTGAAGTAGTTGAGCTCGCCAATGCTGGAGATGTGAGTGGAGCGCTGACGGCTGCCGCATCCCAGAAGGTCCTGTGCGCCACCCGCTTTGGGTCCCTGGGAACGCGCGGTTGGACGGCCGGGATCGAAGGATATCTGGATCGTTCGGCCAGGTCGGGTCGATATGTCGGAAAGCCTGTGATCATCACTCGCAACGACTACGTCACCAGGGTGATGAACGGTGATACCGGGATAATCGCCGTGGCGGATGACCGCCTTGTCCTGGCGATTGAGGGTGCAAACGGAATCAGGCAGGTTCCGTTGGTTCAGCTCGACCACCTCGACGCCTGGTGGGCGATGACGATCCACAAGAGCCAGGGCTCGGAGTTCGACCACGCAGTCATTTCTCTGCCTGACGGCGACAATCCGATTCTCACGCGTGAGCTGCTCTATACGGGAATTACCAGGGGGAAGCGCAAGGTCACCCTGGTCGCCGATCGCTCAGCCCTGCGCAGTGCAATTGAGCAGCCCATCCGACGTGCTTCGGGTCTACGTGATCGGCTCGCAACCCAGGCTCGACGAAATTACGCACCGGGTGCCTGAGAACACCCGGTGCAATCACATTGAGCCGAGTAGATCGACGAGGTGCTGCTGAATCGGTAGATCGGGAGTGGGCCGGGCGATGATCGCGCGTCCGTTTGAAACGACCACCGGCCGTTGCATGAGTGACGGCTCTGCGACCAACAGGTCCACGACCACATCGACATCGTCGAGCGAAGCAGGGTCGATGCCGAGTTCTTTGAACCTGGGATCGCGACGAACCAGTTCGGAGGGCGGATCTTCGAGAATCGAAATCAACTCGACGAGTTCTTCGCGTGTGGGTGGTTCGTCCAAGTATTTGACGATCTCGAGGTCCAAATCACGGTCCTCGAGAAGGTTGAGAGCTTCGCGGGATTTGGAACACCTTGGATTGTGGAAGATCTTGGCATCGGTCATGTGGACCGAGGCTACCGGGAGCGAAGTCCCGCTCGACGTAGTCTGCGTACCAGATCACGGGAATCGACGAGTTCTGCGCCCAGAGCGATTGCCTGTTCGTGCATGTAATCGGGAACGTCGTAGTGGTCGCCCTGGAATCCACGAAGCGGAATCCCCATCTTTGCGGCAAACAGATGGAGTTCTTCGTAACTGTGATCGCTGACGAGATGGGCCTACCGGTGTCCCCGCCACGGCCAGATCGCATTGTCGATCAGGATTGTCACGGCGCGGAAACCGGTGGGCCCAACGGTCAGTGATCCATGCGGTCAGACGAGGCCGAAAGCGGTCATCGCCTTTGCCACCTTGTTGAAGCCGGCGATGTTTGCTCCGGCTACGTAGTTACCGGGTACCCCGTATTCCTCAGCTGTCGTGTAACACGACTCATGGATTCCGGCCATGATTGATTCGAGCCGCTTCTCGGTGTACTCGAAGCTCCACGAGTCGCGGCTGGCGTTCTGCTGCATCTCCAGTGCAGATGTCGCGACGCCGCCGGCGTTTGCTGCCTTTCCGGGCGCGAAGGGAATTCCGGCCTGCTGGAACACCTGAACGGCCGAGGTCGTCGAAGGCATGTTTGCTCCTTCGGCGACGGCCAGGACGCCGTTTGCCACAAGAGCCTTGGCGTCACGGCCGGTGAGCTCGTTTTGTGTTGCGCACGGAATTGCCAGGTCAGCGGGAATGGTCCATACCGACTCACCTTCGAGATGCTTGGCCGATGGCCGTCGTGACGCATAGGCGGAGAGCCTGTCGCGCTCGACCTCCTTGACATGCTTGAGCAGTTCCAGATCAATTCCGTCGGGGTCATGAATCACCCCGTCCGAGTCGGTGCAGGCAATCGGCTTTGCGCCCATCTGGTAGAGCTTCTCGATCGCGTAGATGGCGACGTTGCCGGAACCCGACACCAGACAGGTCTTGCCCTCCAGCGAGTCGTTACGAGCCTTCAGCATCTCTGAGAGGAAGAAGACCACTCCGTAACCCGTGGCTTCGGAGCGGACCAAGGAGCCGCCCCACTCGAGGCCTTTGCCCGTGAGTGCTCCACCCCAGGTGATCCCCTTGCCGGTGAGGACGCCCGATTCGTAGCGGTTGGTGATGCGCTTGTACTGGCCGAACAGGTAGCCGATCTCACGTCCACCGACTCCGATGTCGCCGGCGGGTACGTCCGTGTACTCGCCCAAATGGCGGTAGAGCTCGGTCATGAAGCTTTGACAGAAGCGCATGATCTCGTCGTCGGAGCGACCCTTGGGGTCGAAGTTCGAACCGCCCTTGGCTCCACCGATCGGGAGGCCGGTAAGCGCATTCTTGAAGATCTGCTCGAAGCCGAGGAACTTGATGATGCTGAGATTTACCGAAGGATGGAACCGAAGGCCACCCTTGTACGGCCCGAGAGCGCTGTTGAACTCGACCCTGTATCCACGGTTGATCTGCACGGTCCCCGAATCGTCTTGCCAAGGGACACGGAATATGACCTGTCGCTCCGGCTCGCAGATCCTCTGAATCATCTTGTTGCGAGCGAACTCGGGGTGTCGGGGTATTACCAACCCAAGGGACTCGAGGACCTCGTGGCTCGCCTGGTGGAATTCAGGCTCGCCCGGGTTTCTCCGGACTATGTCGTCGTAGATCGCTTGGAGCTTCTCATCGATCATCGCGAACTCCCATCATCTAGTCATGTTGTAGTTATCGGCTGGAAAGCATAAACATGCAAGTCCTCGGCGGCAAGTCTCTGTCAGAATCGCAATCGTACTTAGTGTCTATGGCGGTTGTCACAGGGGATGAACCAAGCGGTGCCTCTAGGATCTGGGTGCTGATTCAAAGCGGTTGTTGCTGAGCAACTCGGCGACGACCCTACCTGTCGGTGGCGGTAACGGGGGCCGAAATGATGGAAACAATTCTCGAGGCGACCGAGCGCTTACGCGCTGAGGGGTATGTCGATGATTTCAGTTCCACCGAAGAAGGCTGTCTCCGATGCCAGGGTTGTGGCGCCGTCCATGACCCGCAGGAACTGACTATCGACGAGGTGGTGCGCTATGAGGGCGCTTCGGACCCGGATGACCAGGAGATCCTGTTTGCATTGAAGTGCGGGTGCGGGCAACGAGGCCTCTACGTCAGCGCTTTCGGGCCCGGGGTCAGTTCGCGTGACACAGCGGTGTTGCGGCGACTGGGATGAGCGATGGAATGACCGATGGAATGACCGATGGTCCAGAGATGTTGTCTCATGAAGTCTCGCGAAACCCCGTAGCCTGTCTGGAATGTGTTTCTATCCGGCCTACCGGTCTACGGGCCTGTCGGCATTCCCATTCAGGGGTTCGGACTGAGACACGCTCGAACGTTGTGCCTGTTTTATAAATCATCTCTACAATCGATTTGCTCTTG
>CAYQFM010000016.1:0-11221 GCA_964416735.1 uncultured Iamiaceae bacterium
GCTTCGAGCGCGGCAACGGCTCGGCGGTGCTTGAACAATGCCTCGTCACGATCACGCTTCGATCGCTCGGCAACCTCGAGGAGGATGTCGAGGGCCTCGCGCGCCTGGCCCTGACCCTCACGTGCCTTGTCCAACTCGGGATATCGCCCCGGAGACGTCCTGGCGAGAAACCCTTCCACGTCCAACGCTGCTGCCGATCGATCGGACGCGTCTTCTTCCTCGGGATCGACCCTGACGATATCGAGCGGCGAAACCACGTTGTCGATATCGCTGGCCATTCCCAACATCTCCAAGGTCTCGCTGGACAGATCCAGCAGAACCCCATGGGCTTCCAACAGCCCCCCGCTTCCCGGGACACCTGCACCCGGAAGAGCCCGGAAAGCGCGCACAACCCTGTCGTGAGCCGCTGTCGTCAGATCACTGACTACCGTGATCATCGGGTGAAAATCGAGTTCAGAACCCTCTGAATCATCTGCAAGTAGCTGTATGAGTCTCATGATGTAGAGCCAATCGGCCTCGTATTTGATGTATTGAGCTATTCGGATCGAGACGACACCAATTCAGGTGACGCGGATGTGCTGAACCCGTCCGTCATCGGATTCTGTTTCGAAATGGCCATCTCGGCCGCCCGTCGGCTGATTGGTTGCACGAGTTGCGGTCCGCACCGCCACCTGTGCAACCGAACCGACAGCACCCATCACCGCACTGACCTTTGCCTTGTCGGTCACGACTTCTTCGAGAACGTCGAGGAAGGCGCGTGTGGCCGAGATCATCTCCAGCGCGGCAGCCTGTAAATGCTCCACTCCCTCGGCGGCACGCTCGTCGCTCATGTCGAAAAGGTAACCCTCAACAGCCCGTCGCGCAGGCTGGCGTTGGCCACCTGTCGGTGACGAAGCGAGTCCGGAAGCATCAGGGCACGACGGTACGGACCGATCCGCACCAGCAGTTCATCGCCCCGCTTGCCCAGCTCGAGGTCGTCTCGATCCGCGAAAGGAAGCTCTTGGATCAACTCGTACCCACCGTCTACAGCGGCAACCCTGAGCGGTTCACCTTCGTGCAATACCGCTGACGGATCCTGATCGCTGTAGATCAGGTCGCCAAACGGCCTGAGCCGCTCGACCCCGACCAACTCGTCGGGGGCAAGCTCGGCACGCAGTAGCGGCAAAGGGGCAAAACCCTCCTCGATAGTGGCCAGGTGCTCGAGTTGTTGAGCCTTCCAGCCATCGAACCAGGGGTCGGTCACGCCTGCGGGCAGGAGCCGGTTCGCTATCACCGCGTCGACCCTGTATCCGAAGAGCGAGAGATATGTGTATGTACGCCGCGCCTCCGCTATGACCATCTTCTCCGGATTCACAACGAGGCGCACGCTTGTCATGACTGGATCAGCGAGAATCGCTTTGACCCCGTCGAGTTGATCCCAGAAACGACGCGTGGCGCTGAATACGTCATCACCGGCGACCGGCATCGACGTCACCTTCGAGAGAACCGGTCCGATCACCCGGTTGAGACGACGCCCCATCGGGAAGAAGCGGTCCATGTACCACGACAAGATGTCCGGAAGCGACAGGAGGCGAATCGTCTCTGCGGTGGGTGCGCAGTCGACTACGAGCACATCCCAGTCTCCCGAGTGCACGAACTGTTTGATGTCGGTGAGGCTGAACAGTTCGTCGAGGCCAGGAGGCACCGATAGTTCTTCTGCTTCTATTCCTTCGGCACCGGCCCAGTTGAAAACGTCCACCAGATACGACTGGATCTCGCCCCAGTGTTCTTCCATGCGCTCCTGCGCATCAAGCTGCTGCGCGTAGAGAGAGCCTGTGATCCTGGTGGGATGTGAATCGATGAGGGTGTCGAACGAGTCGCCCAGCGAATGCGCTGGGTCGGTCGAGATGACAATCGTGCGTGCGCCCGCTTCTGCGCAACGCAGTGCCGTTGCGGCTGCGACAGATGTCTTGCCGACACCGCCCTTTCCCGTGAACAGCAGAACTCTCAAGATGGACCGACTACGCGACCAGGCCCTCGACACGGGCCTTGAGGTCATCGAGAGCGGTCCGCAGGATCTTCGCCTCTGCACGGCGCTTCTGGAAGCCGGGAATGGGAATGATCAGGTCTACTGACAGCTCGAAGCTGACATCCGTAGCGCCCGGCTGCGTTTTTGACGCCTGCAGCAGGTAGACGCCATCGAGTTCCCGCTGAATATCGCCCGACTCAAGGCGCCAACCAAGCCTGTTGGGAGCATCTGAGTAGTCGTAGCGGAGCTGATAACGGGTACTGCGACCCATCGCCGCTGCCCTGAACTCCACGACTACGGCATGCCCCCGCTCGTCGCGCTCCAATACAGCGACTTCCTTGAGATCCCCGGCCCACTGTGGATAAGAATCAAAATCGGCGAGCACGTCGAAGCACTGCTCAACGGAAGCACTGATCGTGAGGGACTCTCTCGCCTGCTCAGCCATCACGGTCGACGTTAGCCGAGCTTTCAGGATTTCTCCGACCCGGTGGGCGTTGTGTTCCGGGTGCGCGGGCCGAACCGGCCATGGCATGAACTCCACAGACCTGCCATCGCCAATCCGTAAACCGGAGCGAGGATGCCGAACGCTGTCGGGCTGTAGATCCGGACAATCGCTGCTACCAGAGCAACCGCTACTTGGACCCCGAGCGAACCGAGAAGGTGCAGACGGACCCGGGTCGGCACCCGCCCGACAAGGAAGAACAACTCCGTCACCGCTATCGACTCTTCCCTGCTGCGGCCCACCGCACGGACAAACGCTGCCATGAACACGACGGACCCAACCGCAAACAGCACCAACGAGACGATCACATAGGGCCCCATGAGACGATCGGGCACAACCACAGCGAGAGCCGCCGTCGCCGCCATCACCGCTGTTCCCGCCCAGGACGCCCTGATGATTCCTTTGCCCGCTTCGATGCCTTCTTCAATTCCTTCTTCGGTCATTGGCCACCGATCCGATCCGAGAGTGCCGAATCGAGCTTCGCCGCCAGGTGGTCATACGTGAACCCGTCGGTCACCCTTGCCCGGGAAGCGACACCCATGGTTCTCCGTTCGTCGGGATCGTCCAATAGACGCTCCAGTTTGCGGACAACCGAGGGTATGGATCGTGGATCATCCACAACCAATCCGGTGACGCCATCGTCCACGGCTTCCGCAGAGCCGCCACTTCGTCCGGCTAACTGAGGAACCCCACAGGCGGCGGACTCCAGGAAAACAATGCCGAAACCCTCCTGCTCGAGGCCCATCCATCGGTTACGACACAGCATTGCAAACACGTCAGCACATCCGTAAAGGGGTGCCAGGTCCGAGTCATCGACGCGGCCGAGAAACGTCACGGGCGCTTGCAGCCTGGTGACCAGACGCTCCAAGCGCGTTCTGTCACGGCCTCCACCGACAATCGCCAATTGCAAACCCGCTCGATCACGGCCGAGTTCGGCCACAGCACGAATGAGTACGTCCATCCCCTTTCGCGGAACGAGACGGCTGATGCTGATGACCAATTCCGATCCCGGGTTGAGCCCAAAACGCTCCCTCGTTGCTGCCACGCCCACCATGTCGAGTGGTCTGAAGCGATCGACATCGACTCCCGGCGGAATGACAACACCGGGCAAGGCCCTTCCCGCGGCCCTTTCACCTTCGGCCAACGGGTACCCACCAGCGGCTACTACGAACCGGGCGTCCACGAGCACCCGCTTCATTGCCCATCGTGATACCGGAAGACGACCGGGCACGGTCACCTCGGCGCCGTGGAGGACAACACCATAGGGACGCTCCAGGGACGGTCCGATGAATCCGAGAGGCAACGCCGGATCCAGCAAGACGATTTCCGCGTCGACCTCGCTTGCAAGCGCGTCGATCCGTCGGGCCAGCCCACGGGTGGGCAACAAGACCGGCTCACGTGTGCGCTCCACTCGGAACGGCTGGGACGCGTCCCACGTCGTCGCTCCCTTGTAGGGCGTCGTCAGGACCGTCGTCTCCTCCGGCGGAAGACGACGCCACAGTTCCCACAGATACGACTGGATGCCACCGACTTTTGGTGGAAAGTCGTTGGTGACGAGCAGGTGTCTCATGATCGGATCATCGCCACATCATGTCTGGCCACCCGTATCACCGCGTTGCGTATCGCCACGTCGAGCCTGCAGTCGTTCCAGCGCCCAACCGGCATGACGCACGAGCATGTCGTCTCCACACTCCATGTAATCGGCCAACAACTCGGCGGTCCGGCGATCTCGGATATCGCCAACGTTGCCCAGTACGACAAGAGCATTGCGGCGCAGGTACCTCGGGTCGCGGCGCGCAATATACCAACGTCCATGTCGGTCGAGGAGCGTCTCGTCGTCAGCCGACAGCAAATCCATGACATCGACCCAGGTCGCTTCCGCCCGCGACAGACCGTCGTCACCACTGCGACGGCCAACGGCCATGTTCGGAGGGCACACCTCCTGGCAGTCGTCGCAGCCGTAGAGTCGATCGCCGAGTGCTTCACGGTGCTCTAGTGGAAAGTCCCCCTCCGCCTGCACCAGCCAGGACAGACACCGTCTGGCATCCACCACCCCGGGCGAGATGATCGCTCCGGTCGGGCAGGCATCCATACAGCGGGTGCACGTTCCACAACCGTCACGAACCTGATCGTCGGTGACGGGAAGAGGGGCTTCGGTCAGTACCGAACCGAGCACGACCCAACTCCCCAGGCCCGGCACCAGAATATTGGCGTTCTTCCCGAACCATCCCAGTCCGGAACGGTGGGCAACGGCACGATCCACAAGCGCATTGGAATCGGCCAGAACCATGGCCTTCCAGCCATCTGCACGGAGCTGCGCCGCAATCGCTTCGAGTCCGTTGCGAAGAGCTCCGTAGTGGTCGTCAACCGCCACCCGTGCAACCTTTCCATGCGACCCATCGAGCGGTGTCGGTGGTGATTGCGGCGGATACGCCCGCGCCCCGACGACCAGCGATTGTGCCTCGGGCATGCTCCTGCGTGGATCGGTACTGCGCGCCGGGTTTCGATACGTGAACTGCATGGTTGCATTCAGGCCTTCGGCCTTGCGCTGTTCAAGATCCGCCAGGGCATCTTCGAACGGGTCGGCTGACGTGACCGCAACCCTGGCGAGACCGGCAGCAAGACCGATTTCGAAGAGTTCATCGCGGTATCTGGTCAGATCGACGATGTCAGAGATGTCAGAGATGTCAGAGATGTCAGCCTTCATGACGGGTCAATGCTCGCACGCACTCACACGCAACACACCAATTCACCAGAATCAACATCGATCAGGCTGCGAACGTGTCGCTGGTTTCAGGTCAGCGTCAGTTTCAGGTCTGCATTATTCGAGCTCTGAGCCCGCTGCCCTGGCCTCTTCGTCGGAGATCTCCACAACGGAAGAAGCACTGCCACACCAACGGCAGGAGACCTCCTCCAAGTCGTCCGACAGCACCTCGGTGTCTTCGATCTCGAGATCACCTCCCACGCTGTAATGGTGGAAAGCGCGCGTACGGCGGGTGCGGGTGACATCGAAGCGCGTGAGGTTCCCACATGCAGTACACCGGAAGCGCGGGGTCGGGTCCACCCGTCGGATGGTAGCTCGCACCCGATTATCACCCCAGTCCGATGACATTCACACAAGATCCTTGCTTCCGAACGTATGTTCGGGTATCCATGTTGCATGACTCCCGGGCCCATCCAGGTCACCCAACGCAGTTTCGACGACCTGGGTACGGCCCTGTCCGATGTGACCTTCTGCGTGATCGACCTCGAAACCACCGGTGCCAACTCGGCGACTTCCCAGATCACGGAGATCGCCGCTGCAGCGTTTCGGGCCGGCAAATGCACGAGCACATTCCAGACCCTGGTCGACCCACAATGCCCCATCCCGTCGTCCATCACGCTTCTCACCGGAATCGGTCAGGCAATGGTTGCCGGCGCACCCGTGATCAATGATGTCCTGGGGCCGCTCATCGACTTCATCGGCGACTCTGTGGTAGTAGGTCACAATGTTCGTTTCGATCTCGGTTTCATCCGCGAAGCTCTTCGCCGGGCCGGGCGTGAGCCGCTCGCAAACCGCTACATCGACACACTGGGTCTCGCCCGTCGCCTGATCCGCGACGAAGTCCCAAACTGCAAGCTCGGCACCCTCGCGTCACACATGCGCTTGGACCACCAGCCCAGCCACCGCGCTCTGGACGATGTGATGGCAACAGCCGACCTGTTGCACTTATTGATCGACCGGGCTTCCGGACTCGGAGTGACGGGCCTCGATGACCTGGTGGCGCTCCCGAAGATCGCTGGACACCCTCAGAGCCGGAAGCTGGCGCTCACCACCGATCTACCGCGGACGCCAGGGGTGTACATGTTCAACAACAGGGCGGGCGATGTGCTCTACGTGGGCAAAGCCACGAACCTCCGCAGTCGTGTCCGCTCCTACTTTTCAAGCGACACCAGAAAAAAGGTCGGGTCACTGCTGAACGAGACCCACTCGATCGACCACATCACGTGTGATCATCCACTCGAAGCCGCCGTGCGCGAGATCAGACTCATTCACCAGTTATCACCGCACTACAACCGACAATCGAATACGTGGTCACGCTACGTGTACGTCCGGCTGGCACCGTCAGAACCGCTGCCGAAAATGTCGGTTGTCCGGGCGGCGCGCGACGACGGCTGCGGCTATCTGGGCCCTCTCCCATCAACCAGCTTCGCTCGACGGGTGATCGATGCAATCAATTCGGTGTTCGTGACACAGCGACTCACCGGCAGTGCGGATGTGGATGGAGACACAGACGTGGATGCGCTCTTCAAATCGGCCGGGTCAAGCTTGGCCGGGCCCGCATGGGACCTGATCGGCACCCGACCCGAAGTCCTACTCGAACCTCTTCGCAGCCGGATGACCTCGCTGGCCGCCGACGAACGGTTCGAAGAAGCTGCCGAGGTCCGCGAGCGCGCTGCTGCGCTGGCATCCGCACTCGAGCGTCAACGTCAAATTGCAGCGTTACAGCACTCGGGACGCATCGTCATCGAGATTCCCGATCAGGGTGGAGCCGAAATCCACTCCGGCAGGCTCATCCGAACCTGGGACCGCAGCGGCAACGGCAAACTCGAAAACCGGGGATCTGACACAAGAGCGGCTGACGAAGGCATTTCGGGTTTCGCTGCCGGGCCCGTCGAGCGCGAATCGGTTGACGAGGTTCTGTGCATCGCCAGATGGCTGGATGCGAACGCATCAACTATCCGGCTGACCCACAGTGATCACGGTCTCTGCGTCCGGGCCCCGCGTATTGATCGCTTCATCCCATCGCTAGGCTGAGAAGATGCTTGAGTTCCTGCTGGTCTTGGCACTCATCTTCATGGTCTGGATCGCCATGATCATCGCCGGACTGTTCGTGGTTCGCTGGCGCCTTCATCACGCGAACAGAGTCAGCCCACACACACCGAGTACCGCACCGCTGACATGGTTGGTTTCTCCGTCACGTCCAGCGCGAACCCATCGACGTCTCCGGTCAGACATTCGGGGCATCGACGCGGCAGTCCCCCGCCCTGGCAAGTCCGACCACGTACCAGCGCTGAGTGTCGACGGACTCCTCCGGGAGCTGGAGCAGCAGGCCGTCAACCTCGATCGTCAGGTCGTCGTCACTTCCCGCCAGCCACGCACCGTTCGCCGCGACACCATGAACCAGATCGACGCGCAGGTCGATGATCTCGAACAAATCGCAATGCGCCTCACCAGGCTTTACCGCAGCAACGAAGCTCCGGCGAGTGGCTGGGATGCCCCACGCCCGACGCCGGCCGCCTTGGAACACATATCCCAACAGGTCGAAATGCTCGAGGCTGCTCACGAAGAGATCGCATCCATCGGAACCGCGCCACAGGTGGATCTGTTCGATCCTGTCAGTTCGCAGAAGCTGCCGTTGCCACCTCGATAATTCTGGTGACAATCGCCGCGGCGCGTCCCTCGTCAATGGATGACCGTGCCGCATCGACACCCGCGGCAATGTCCTCGACGCAGCCGGCAACCCAGAGACCCGCTGCCGCATTGAGCACCACAATGTCCCGGTAGGGGCTTTGTTCACCGGCCAGGATTCGCTCGGCAATTGCCGCGTTTGTCGAGGGATCGCCACCCATGACCTCGTGCGGCGCCACCGGCTCGATGCCAACGTCTTGCGGACGGAACAGGCATTCGGTCACCTTGCCGTCCCGCAGTTGGTGAATGGTGGAAGGGCCTGTGGTGGTCAGTTCGTCCATGCCATCGTGGCCGTGGACGACCATCGCCCGCGGCGCCCCACGGGAACGCAACACCCCGATCACAGTGGCAGCAAGACCCGGATCGCTGACGCCCACGACCTGACGCACTACACCGGCCGGGTTCGACAGGGGGCCGAGAAAGTTGAAGACGGTCGACACGCCCAACTCGGAGCGGACCGGGCCTGCATGGCGCATCGCCGGATGAAATGACCTGGCAAAGCAAAACCCGACACCCACATCGGCAACACATCGGGCAATGACATCCCCGTCCAGCTCAACGGGGATCCCGAGCATCTCAAGCAGGTCGAAGGACCCACTTGTGGATGATGCTCTGCGGTTCCCGTGCTTACAAACCCGCGCCCCGGCACCGGCGGCCACAAAGCAGGCCATCGTCGACACGTTCAGCGCATGCACACGCCGGGTAGCAGAACCTCCGGTACCCACAATGTCGATTGCATCGCTGGAATACGGACCCAAGTCGATACGGGTTGCGGTTTCCAACATCACGTCGACCATCGCCGACACTTCTTCGACGGTCTCACCCTTCATCCGAAGTGCAACCAAGAAGCCCGCAATCTGCGCCGGGGTTGCACGACCGTTGAGAATCTCATGCAGGGCGGCCCCGGCATGGGTGGCACTCAGATCGCGACGGTCCGTGAGCTCTGAAAGAATCCCCTTCCAGCCTCCGGCCTCGAGGAATACCGGGCTATTCATGGCAGGCGAACGAATCCACTGAGCTCACGCGCTCTTACGTCGCTGTCGGACGATCCGACGTCTGTCGCGCTCACTGGTACCACCCCAAATTCCCTCACGTTCACGGAATCCGAGAGCGTATTCGAGACATGGCTCACGCACAGGGCAGACATCGCAGATGGCCTTGGCCACTGCTTCTGCATCTTCGTCATCCGGATCTGGAAAGAAGATCTCACTATCCAAACCGCGGCACGCGGCCTGTGCTCGCCAGGGTTGATTCATGGGGCTGGCTCATCCTGCGGGAAGACATCGAAATACGGGGGCTCGGGCGAGTATCGCCGGATCACACGACGATTGTCCAAACGCAGTCCACGAATTCACCCGATGCCACGGTTTGTCGGGCGACCCGGTTCGCCAAGAGACGGCGTCGGATGGCAGGTCAGACGGACCTGGTCACGTTACGCACCTCGCAGGTCACCGAGCAGTTCGCCAATCGTCTCGTCGGAAAGTGCCACCTCGTGGCCATACTCCGGGTGATCCACAACCAGACGCACCGAGTCGGTAGAGAATGCCTCGATCTGATCCGGGGTCAGTTCGAAATGCACGTAGTGGACCGAAGCGGTGATCTCCTCACGGGTGAGCATTACTTCATGCTCCGGATTCGGGAGACACCTGACATCGGTGACCAAATCGCCTTGTCCGATCCTTATGACGACAGATCGTTCTATCCCCACCAGCTTCGGCAGCCACTCGCGCAATTCGGCGTCTGACGTCAGTTCGACGAAGAGGGTGGCGGCAAGGCGACCCGGTTCGGGGATGAGCGGGTTGTATACCTCCAGCTCACCGAGGATCGCCTCGTCTGTCGCCAGGCGCTCCACGCGCGCCATCTCCTGGATCTGAAAACGCACCGTCTCACGGTTCTCGAATACCAGTGTCACAAACGGACCCACATGAATCCGACGCTTCTTCTTCAACGCAATGACATGGGTTCGGAACTGGTCGCGCTCACGCTCATACGCCCGCAGATCCGCTATGTCTTCCAAGGTCAGTTTCGCCACGGATCAGCCCTCCTCTGGTATCCCGTACGCACGTGCAAGCACCTGAAGTGGGTGGACCGCCTCTTTGCCGGTCTCCTGGCGGATGCTCTGGTTCGCCAGGTGACAGTCGCCGGCAACCACCTCGTTTCCGGCCTTGTCGATGGCGACACCCATCTTCTTGGCGACCTTGCGGGAACTCTCGTAGTTCTGCTCACGCAGACCCCATGTGCCGTCAATGGCCGCACACTCGGCAACCAAGGTGATCTTGGTTCCCGTCAGCTTCATCAGGTCGCGACTCTTGAGCCCGACGTTCTGCGCCCTCAGGTGACAAGGTGCGTGATACGTGATCTGTTCGGGAACGTCGCCGGGGAACTCGGTGTCGAGAGCGGTGTCTTCACCCTTGTGGACCTTCATCAGGTACTCAGCCGCATCGTATGTGTGCTCGGACACGAGCTTTGCATCGGGACCACCGATGTAGTCCACGTAATCGTTCTTGATCACGTAGCCACAGGTCGGTTCCGGAACGACGATGTCGTTGCCGTTACGAACCGCATCAGCGAGCACCTTGATATTGCTCCGCGCCTGGTCCACGAAGTGCGAGACATCACCGTTGTGCAACCACGGCGCACCACAACAACGTTGACCTTCTGGCAACGAGCACTCGATCCCGTTGCGCTCGTACACGCGCACGAGGTCCTTACCCACCTCGGGAGCCTGGTATTCGACCAGACAGGTGGGAAAGAGCGCCACCTTGCCCTGCAGAGACGGAACCGTGGGTGTCTCACGCTTGGTGCGCTTGCGGAACCACGCACTGAATCGCTGACGCGCATAGGGCGGAAGAATGCGTTGCGATGCAATACCCATGGTCTTCGACATGATGCGACGGGACAGCGATCCAGGCTTTGAGATCGCCTTGTTCGCCAGAGGGGCCAGAGCGACGTTGACCTTCCCGGCCAAGTCGGTACGGGCCAGAGCCTGATTCTGGATCTTTTCCTTGATCGACGTCCCGTGCTTGGCGACCGTGGTCTGCTCCGCACGCATCATCAAACGGGGAAAGTCAACCGCCCATTCGTGAACCCCGGGGACATACGGGCAGTTGATGTAACAGAGCTTGCACTGGAAGCACTCGTCGACGACGTGGTCCTGCTGGTCAACCGTCATTCTCGACGCATCCTGATCGTCGAAGGAGTCGACGTACTCGAAGAGAAGTGGGAATGCCGTGCAGTACTTGAAGCACAGACGACATCC
>CAYQFM010000016.1:11231-13877 GCA_964416735.1 uncultured Iamiaceae bacterium
CAGATGTCGAAGACCCGGTTCATCTCCTCGCGGAGGTCCGACTCGTCGAGGTATGCCGGGTGGAACGGATCGTACGTGATCGTCATTGCCTGTCGTCTCCCTTATGAGAGGTCGAGTCCCTAATGAGAAGTCAAGACAGCGAAGTCAAAGCAGCGAAGTCGAGACCGCTGCGTTGTCAGTTCTGATTACAACGTTTAGTTCGATTACAACGTCGGGCGGGGAGACCATTCTCCCCGCCCGACAGTACTTGGGTGCAGCGGAAACTCGTGAGTCGCCGAAAGGTCAGGAAAGCGCCTCAAGGCCCTGAGCAAAGCGACCGGCATGGCTCTTCTCAGCACGTGCCAGTGTTTCGAGCCACTCAGAGATCTCCTCGAAACCCTCTTCACGGGCGGTCTTGGCAAAGCCCGGGTACATCTCGGTGTACTCGTAGGTCTCGCCGACGATCGCTGACTTGAAGTTGTCCTCCGTGCTCCCCACCGGCTCGCCAGTGGCGGGATCGCCAACCTCGGCGAGGAAGTCGAAGTGCCCAAAGGCGTGGCCCGTCTCGCCTTCCGCTACCGAACGGAACAGAGCCGCGGCATCGGGGTAGCCCTCGACGTCGGCCTTCTGCGCGAAATACAGATAGCGACGGTTTGCCTGGCTTTCGCCGGCGAATGCTTCCTTCAGATTCTCTTCGGTCTTGGTGCCCTTGAGTCCAGCCATCTTGGATGACCCTCCTGTTGTTTGTCGGTTACTGCTATCGGTTACTGCTGTTGGCTATTGCTTATTGATGTTGCTTGATACGTGATCGATGTCAAGCGGTCGTGAAACCTCATCCCACACGAACGGCCGTTCCAGTTCTGGAACACCCATCCTGAGTGTCGGCACTTTCAGAAAGTGCACACTCGGAACACATCCCACGAAAGACGATTTCCGTCGAGGCCACGGTGAACCCGTGATCCTCTCCAGCGGGAAGGCTGATGCCCGCGAAGTCCGCATGCGTATCCCTGACAGCCCCACAGCGAACGCACACCAGGTGATGGTGGGTGTTCACCGTCGGGTCGAACCGTGCCGCTCCGGTTCCCAGATCCAGTTCCACGATCTCACCCATATCGGCGAGGTCATGAAGGGTCTGGTAGACGGTGCGCCGCGAGATGGTGGGCATCTCCGCGCTGACAACCGTGAACACATCCTCGGCCGTCGGGTGATCGACACGACCATGGAGGGCCTTGAAGATGCACTGACGCTGCGGCGTCATCTTCAATCCCCTCTCACGAAACAAGGTCGTCAGATCGGCCGGTGACTTCACAGAAGCGAGTATAGCACTAATCAACAACGATTGTTATCTAATAATTCTTGGCGATACGGGCAGGCGGAATCCGTCTGCGATTGGATTGACCAAAAACCAGATTGCAACGAAATCGAATTGGCGCAAGCCCGGAGTGAGCAAGACTCGGGGGCCTACAGCAGAGGAGTCTGGAAATGGGGGCATTTGTCCGCAGCGATGCGCTGCGCCGGCTGGAACAGACCCGGTTCGATGTCGTCGTGATAGGCGGAGGCGTCACCGGCGCAGGCTGTGCCCTCGATGCGGCATCCCGCGGCCTTACGACCGCGCTCATCGAACGTGACGACTTCGCCAGTGGTACCTCGTCACGCTCGTCGAAGATGGTCCATGGAGGCCTTCGGTATCTACAGCAGGGCGATGTTCCGCTCGTTTACGAGGCCCTGGCAGAACGACAACGACTGCTGCGAAATGCCCCACACCTGGTCAAGATCGTCCCGTTCGTCCTGCCGGTTCTGACCGGCGGTGGCGGTGCCGTACCCCGAGGGCTGGCCCCCGCGCTCGACCTGGCCATGTGGATCTATGACCTGACCGGCGGAGTCCGAATCGGCCGACTCCACGATCGCCTCGATGACACCACGACACTCGCGCACATACCGACGCTCCATGCCGATCGGCTCCGCACATCCTTCCTCTATTACGACGCTCAGGTGGATGACGCCCGGCTGACTCTCGCTGTCATCCGGACGGCATGTGTCGGTTTCGACGCTGTCTGTGCAAACAGGGTGGCCGCAACATCGTTCACAAAGGATGAATCCAGACGAATAAACGGCGTGGAGGTCGAAGTGAGCGACGCCAGGGGTGAGTCGACTGGTTCGTTCACCATTGCGACCAAGTCGGTTGTCAACGCCACCGGGGTCTGGGCCGATGACGTCGACCAACTCGCAGAACCGACACACCATCGTGCACTCCGACCGGCCAAAGGCGTGCACATCACCGTGCCGCGCCACCGGGTCCGCAACGATGTGGCGGCCATCTTCCAAGCACGCAGTGACCACCGATGGGTCTTCGTCATCCCTTGGGGCGATCATTGCTTCATCGGGACCACCGACACCGACTACGACGGCCCACTCGACGACCCCCGATGCACCCGCGACGATGTGGCTTACCTGTTGCGCTCCGTCAATGTCGAAGCAGGAACCGACCTCACCGGAGCCGACATCACGGGAAGTTGGGCAGGGCTGCGACCACTGGTCGCCGAGCACTCGGGCGCCAACCACCGCAGCGCCGATCTGTCCCGACGCCACAGCGTGACGGTTACCGCTGACGGAGTCACCACGGTGACTGGAGGGAAACTGACGACCTACCGGGCGATGGCGCAAGAC
>CAYQFM010000016.1:13887-19622 GCA_964416735.1 uncultured Iamiaceae bacterium
GGAACCTCCCACTGCTCGGGGCCGACAGATACGGTGACCTCATCGCATCCGACATCGATCCAGGCCTCCTCGAACGTCACGGGAGTGAGTCGCGCACGATTCTTTCGATGATCGACACGAACCCTTCACTCGCAACTCCGGTGGTGCCCGGCCTTCCATACCTCAACGCCGAGTTGCTCTACTCCGCCCGCTATGAGATGGCGCTCACACTCGACGATCTACTCAGTCGGCGCACGCGGGCACGCATTTTGGACCGCGACGCAACCATGGCAGCAGCACCGGCCGCGGCGGCCGTGGTGGCATCGGAGCTGGGATGGAGCGATGACGACATCGCCGAGCAGGTTGCGACGTTCCGAGAGCTGGCCGGCAGAGACTTCAGCGGAACAGGCTTCAGCGGAACGAACTTCAGCGAGCAAAGTCGGGTGACATCGTCATGATCCGGAAACCAATTCCCATTTCCGGCGGTAGCAAGTCGGCACGCTCGTATCTCGACTCCGCCACGGTGTCCTTGGATAACGAGTTCCTCGAGCACCTTCGAGGTGCCTGCGGAACTGTCACCGCCGCCACATCAGACACGGCTGAGGCCGGAAGAGACTGGTGGCCGCTGGCCATGGAATGGGCCACCCGTGGAGCAGTCCCCATGGCCGCCGGTGCAGTGGTCAGGCCCTCATCGCACGATGAGGTCTGCGCAGTCCTGGCACTGTGCAATTCCGCCCGCATTCCCGTGACCGTCGCCGGAGGCCGTAGCGGGGTGTGCGGCGGGGCCATTCCTGTCAATGGCGGTGTCGCCATGGACATGCGCTCTCTGGCGGGAATCCGCTCGGTGGATACAACGTCACTGGTCGTCGACGTCGGTGCAGGAACCATCGGCTCCGAGATGGAACACGAACTCCGCTCGCGATGGGAAGTGACCGTGGGACACCGTCCCCAGTCGGTTGCCATCTCCACCGTCGGTGGATGGTTGGCCTGTCGCAGCGCCGGGCAGTACTCGACCCGGTACGGCAAGATCGAAGACATCGTGGTCGGGCTCGACGTTGTCACCGCCGACGGCCGAACCATCCATACAGGCGGTCAACCGCGCCAAGCAACGGGCCCAGACCTGAACCAGTTGTTCGTCGGCTCCGAAGGGACGCTGGGCATCATCACCGCCGCACGCTTGCGTCTACACCCGAAGCCCACCCATGCGCGACACATGGCATTCGGTTTCAGTTCCTTCAATGCCGGACTCGATGCCTGTCGACGGATCATGCGTAGAGGTGCAGCCCCTGCTGTATTGCGCCTTTACGATCAGACAGAGGGGCATGGGAACTTCGCCACGGGCAAATTGCACCCGCTACTGGTATTGGACGAGGGCGATGACGCCATCGTCACCGCAACGATGGACGTGGTTGCCAACGAGTGCGGCGATGCAGAACGCCTCGATGACGCAATTGTCGAAAAATGGCTAACACACCGTGACGAGGTGTCCGCTCTGGGCGAGTTGATCAGCCAGGGTTACGTGGTGGACACGATGGAGGTTGCGGGAACCTGGCTCGCCCTCGAGGCAATTCATGCCGACGTGACGCGGGCGATTGCGGAAATCGACGGAACCCTCATCGTGTCCGCCCACCAATCCCACGCCTACGTCAACGGTGCCTGCCTCTACTTCACCTTCGTAGGCAAACCCGACGGTGAAAAGTCCAACGGCGATTACGACTCCTACTACAGGGCCGTTTGGGACGCCGGTACCCGGGCAACCCTTGCGGCCGGTGGGGCACTCAGCCACCACCACGGCGTGGGGCTCAATCGGTCCAGGTTCATGAGCGAGGCCCTCGGAGAAGGACTCGGGGTTCTCGCCGCTGTCAAAGATGCTCTGGATCCCTACGGAATTCTGAATCCGGGCAAGCTTGGCCTGTCGAGTCCATTCGGAGACAACGTGTGGTCCGCTGACAACATGTGGTCCGAGGACAACAGGTGGTCGAATAATGGGAGGGTGGGTCACTGATGAGCATCCTGGTCATAGACGTCGGCACCAGCGGCGTGAGAGCGGCCCTGGTCACCCCGGATGCACGGATCGCCAAGAGTATCTACCGCCAAGTCCTGCCTACATCGCCGGCTCCCGGGCTTATCGAGTTCGACGCGGTCGCCCTTGCCACGCAGGCCGTCGGAGCTGCCCGAGAAGTCTTGACTGACCGCAGCGCCATCGAGAGTTTCGGTGCGGTCGAAGCGGTCGCAATAGCCAATCAACGGGCATCGACCGTCGTGTGGGACCGCGTCTCGGGACAACCGGTTGGACCCGGCCTCGGTTGGCAGGACCTCCGAACCATCGGCGAGTGCTTGTCCGCTCGCGAACAGGGGATCCGCCTTGCACCCAACCTCTCGGCCACCAAACTCGCTCACCTGATTGCAGCGCACGACCCCGGACACAACCGTGACCTCTGCTTCGGGACCATCGACACATGGCTGACGTGGAACCTTTCGGCGGGCTCGGCCCACGTGACCGACACGACCAACGCCGCACTGACGGGCCTCGTCACCCATGACGGATCTGGATGGGATGACCACGTCCTCGAAATCCTGGACATCCCCGCCGCAGTACTACCCACAATTGTCGACTCGTCGGGTGACATCGCCCACGCAGCCGCTCTTGACGGCTCACCGCCGATCCTGGGAATGGCCGGAGATCAACAGGCTTCGCTCATCGGCCAAGGCTGCGTGCACGCTGGGCAGACCAAGATCACGTTCGGAACCGGCGGAATGCTCGACACGGTCCTGGGAGACGACAGGCCACTCTTCGATGTGCGGGGCACCGGTGGCACATTTCCCATCATCGCCCGGAGCCGTGGCGGGTCGGTGACCTGGGGACTCGAGGCAATAATGTTGTCGGCCGGAACCAACATCGAGTGGCTGCGCGACGACCTGGGGCTTATTGCGAACGCAGCCGAGTCGCATGAGATCGCCGCAAGCTGTGTCGACTCGGACGGGGTCGTATTCGTACCCGCCCTCCTGGGACTCGGAACCCCCGAGTGGGATTATGGGGCACGCGGCACACTTCTGGGTGTGACCCGCGGCGTTGGACGACCCGAAATCGTGCGAGCCGTTCTAGAAGGAGTCGCTCACCGCGGCACCGACCTCGTCGAAGCCGCTGAAACCGATTCGGGTTCGCAGATCACCTCTCTGCGGATCGACGGGGGGATGAGCAGGAATCCGACTTTTGTACAGGCTCTGGCCAACTCCTCCCAGCGCCGCGTAGAAGTCTCTCCCGTAACCGAAGCCACCACCCTGGGAGCAGGCTTCCTGGCCGGCCTGGCGTGTGGCACATGGGCAGGATGGGACGACATCGCGGCAACGTGGTCACCCTTGGAAGTCGTCGAACCGGTTGAGAATGGAAACCGTGACCGCTGGAAAGAAGCTGTTGGGCGGGCAAAGGGCTGGTACCCCGAACTCTCAGCCCTCGACTTCTGATATCGAGGGCTTCTGATATCGAAGGCTTCTGATATCGAAGGCTTCTGCAAAGTCATCCCTCCGCACTTGCGCCATGTACCATTTCCGAGTCCGTGAGCGTCTTGGATCGACGTGCTCTCGATGTGCTCCGGATGGGTCAGATGAGCAAAGCTTGAGCGTTGTGAAACGGCCACACGGGTCGTGTAGGGATGTCAGGTCGAAAGGGAAGGTCGATACCGATGAGGATCCGCCAGATGGTGGCCGAAGTCGATGAACAGCACCAACGGGCGATGACCACCATCGAGGATGACATCGCGCGTGTGCACCTGAGCAACGACGACGAGGCGGTTGCCGGCTCACGCCGCAATTTCGTACAAAGGCTCGGTGTCACCGGAGCGGTGGCACTCGGTGCCGCGACCCTGCCAGCGACACTCTTCGGCGGGGTGGCCGCAGCGCAGGATACGTCCGACACAACCGACAAGGCCGAAACCCCCGGCGCCACGGATTCACCCGATGCGGGTGACACCCCAGTTGCCAGCGATGAAGGTCCGACGCCACTGAGTGCCGACGCTACAGATGCAGGTGACGGGCCCACCCAGTTGGCCGCTCCCGACGAAGATGCTGGCATCTCTGACAGCGACCTCAAGATCCTCGAGTTCTCACAGGGTCTGGAACTCGCGCTCGTGGCTGCATACGGCCTTGCCATCGAGACTCGTCTGCTCGACTCGGCCCACGCCGAAATGTGTCATACCTTCTCTCGCCACCACACAGACCATGCCAAGGCATTCGCAACGGTGGCCGGCAAGGAGAACACGGTCACCGAGGCTCGTGCCGATGTGATCGACGCGCTCAAACCAACGATCGCTGCCGCATCCAGCGCCGATGCTCTCTTGGCCACGCTCAGAGAAATGGAGGAGAGCGCAGCCGCTACCTACCTCGAAGCCATCGGCAAGATCGAAGCTTGGTGGGCGGCAGGACCCACGTCGAAGGTCCTCCCCATCGAGGCCCAGCACGCTGCAGTCTTGGGCCAGGCAACGGGACTGACCGAGGACAAGTGGCTCCCAGCCGTCCAGAAGACGACGAGCGTCTTCCCACAGTTCAAGTCAGCAAGTTGAGAGCGTCTCAGGAGATGACCCCCGCAATGTCAACCCCAGCAACACCCCTCCCAGGCAGCGGCTCACACGGCGGTTCCGAGGGCGGTTCCCCACTTCTCACCGACCGACGCGGCTTCCTCATGATCGGAGGAGCCGGGATTGCGCTATCCGCTCTTCTGGTGGGCTGTTCCCGCAAGGACCCGGAGCTGCTCGAGACCGGCTCGATGCCCCAAGCCGCCGACGTGACCACCACGACTGCACCGGGCAGCCCTGAAATGGATCTGACCTTGCTGCGGACGCTCCAGTCGATCGAACTGCTTGCCGTCGACACCTACACCACCCTTGCGGCCTCGACCCTCATCACCAACGCCGCTGTGAAGCCTGCTTTCGAGACGTTCAAGTCACACCATTCGGAACACGCCGAACTGGTCGCCGGCTGGATTTCCAAGGCGGGTGGCACACCCGTGGACAAGGCGAACGAATACCTCAAGACCGAGGTCATCGACAAAGCAGTAGAGGCCTTGGCCGATGAGAGTGGCGTTCTCCACTTGGCTGTCGAGATCGAGAACATTGCGGCGCAGTCATACACACTGGCCGGCGGTTCGATGACGACGCCGTCTCTCCGCCAGACGGTGATGTCAATTGGGCCATCTGAAGCACGTCACATGTCGGTCATCTACGGCATTCTCGAGACGCCGCAGGTCCCGCTACCTCAGATGCCCACACGTAACGCTGCGCCGAAACGAGCACTGCTCCCATAAGGCCCGATCGGCGTGATGGACGACGTAGATCTCGAAACGGACCCACGCTTCTCCACGCTCTCGGACCCGCGTTCGGACCAGCGCTCGGACCAGCGCTCGGGCCCACCCCAGGATTCTCCGACCATTGTCGGCTCACTGGTGGCGCTGCTGGCCATCTACGAAGTCGCCGCCTTCACGGTCAACCGAATTCTCGATGAGCCGGTCATCCCTAGCAGCCTTGCCGTGTTCCGACGTTTCAGCAGATCCGCCAGGCGAGAGCGCAAGGCCCGCTAACTCGAGATTCGACCGCGTTACGGGTGGCATTCGCAATCGCAGCACGCCACACTGGTGCGGTGATGGTGAGTTGACCGGGTGACCGCGGTCCGGGGTTTCCCGGACTGAGGAAGGTCGGGACTCCACAGGGCAGGGTGCTGGCTAACGGCCAGTCGGGGCGACCCGAAGGAAAGTGCCACAGAGA
>CAYQFM010000017.1:0-19479 GCA_964416735.1 uncultured Iamiaceae bacterium
GGCGTGGTTGTCGAGCGGGTCCGCAACATGGAGGGTGCATCCGAAGGCCTGAACGCCGCCACCGGCGAGTACGAGGACCTGGTAAAGGCCGGGATCATCGATGCCGCCAAGGTCACGCGTTCGGCCCTGCAGAATGCCGGTTCCATCGCGGCACTCTTCCTGACCACAGAGGCCGTTATCGCCGACAAGGCTGAGGAGTTCGCTCCGGTCCCGGGTGTGGACGGTATGGAGTACTGATCTCAGAGATCAATGGAATTGTGGTTGAGGGGTACCCGTACGGGTACCCCTCAACCTTTTTTTGCAACCGACCCGTAGACTGACCGGGTTTGGCTGGAACGGCAGAGAGGTGCTCCATGGGTGATCTAGACAGGCTCCGCGAAGTGTTGCGCGGCCTCGAACACGTGGTGGTGGGGTTTAGCGGGGGAGCAGATTCGGCATTCCTGTCTTACATGGCGACCGAGGTGCTGGGCCCCGAACACGCTCTGATCGTCACGGCCGTCTCACCCTCGTTTGCGGCGTCCGAGCGTGAGGACTGCGCAGCCCTAGCGGCGGAATGGTCCATGAACTGGGCGGAGGTCTTCACCGACGAGATGGATGAAGAGGGCTACCTCCGCAATGCTGCTGATCGTTGTTCATACTGCAAGCACGCGTTGATGGACGCGGTCCAGCCCTTTGCCGATGCCAATGGTGCAACGGTGCTGCTGGGGGCCAATCTGGATGATCAAGGTGACCACCGTCCCGGACAGAAGACAGCAGCGATGATGGGGGCAAAGTTTCCACTGGTCGAGGCGGGTTTCACCAAGACCGATGTCCGTGAGAGCTCCCGGGAACTTGGACTTCGGACCTGGGACAAGCCAGCCGCGGCCTGCCTTGCATCACGAATCCCCTACGGGACACGCGTGTCCATCGAAGTTCTGGTAGCCATCGAGCGATCGGAGCGGGCATTGCGGCGTCTGGGTTTCGACGATCTGCGTGTGCGCCACTACGACGAGATCGCCCGTATCGAAGTGCCCGTGGAACGTCTTGGAGACGTGCTCGCTCGTCGTGAAGAGGTGATCGAGGGCGTCCAGCGGGCGGGTTACCGGTACGTGACTCTGGATCTGGAAGGCCTGAGGTCCGGCAATCTCAATGCTGCGCTCGGAGATGACGAGCGTGAGTCGATGGAGCCTGTCGTAACCGGGGTGGCCGAAGGGTTATGAGCCGTCGGTTTCGCCCACCTGCCAGCCCGTGTCAGACACGTTACGAGGTTCGAAGAACAGGCAGTCCGGTGGGCATGCAAACGGCATCTCTTCGTTGACACCGAGACGACAGCGGTGCAGCACGTCGCCTGCCGGTGTCGTACGGCTCGAGTAGTGGCGGCAGTCTTCACGGATCGCCATGTACCGAGTCTGCCAGAGGGTCCAGTGGTTTACACCAGTCGAGGGGCCTGTCGCCGTGGGCCTCGTGGGTAGCCTGCCAATATGAGAAGACGTCTGGTTGTGATCGGTGGCGATGCGGGGGGCATGTCGGCGGCGTCGACGGCGGCCCGCCGCGACCCCGAACTCGAGGTGGTCGTGATTGAGCGCGGCGTGCGTACCAGCTACGCGGCTTGCGGGATTCCGTATGTGGTGGGAGGAGAACTTGATGACCTGGAGCGGTTGGTCGTGCGCAGCCCCCAGCAGTTCCGTGACAAACAGGGTTTCGACGTGCGAATGCGACACGAGGCCGTAGCGATCGACATCGGATCATCGAGCGTGGAAGTGCGTGATCTCGACGGGGGAACAACATCGGGTGTTCCGTATGACGAGCTTCTGATTGCCACGGGTGCCCGACCGATGAAGCCGCCAATTCCGGGGATTGATGGTGCAGGAATTCATACCGTGCAAACCCTGGGCGATACCGCCAAGCTCGTAGAAATTGCTGAATCTGGAACCTGCGACCGGGTAGTGGTGGTGGGTGGTGGATACATCGGCCTCGAGATGGCTGAGGCGTTCTGGCGTCGCGGATCGCACGTGATCGTGCTCGATGTGGCTCCGCAGGTGATGCGAACCCTTGACCCCGATATGGCGGAACTGGTCAGCGCTGAGATGGTCGATAAGGGCATCGAGGTTCGACTGGGGGTGACAATCACCGGTTTCGAACCGGGAGTTGTTGTCACCACTGACGAGCAGATTGCCGCCGATCTGGTGATCCTGGGCATGGGAGTTGTTCCCAACGGTGAACTGGCGGCCGAAGCAGGAATTGTGACCGGAGTGAAGGGAGCGGTGAGCGTTGATCGGCGCCAACGCACCAGTGTGGAGAACATCTGGTCTGCGGGCGACTGTGCAGAATCCTTTCATCGGGTTCTGGGTGCGCCGGTCCACATTGCGCTGGGAACGGTGGCCAACCGTCACGGACGCGTGGCGGGTATCAATATCGGCGGTGGTTATGCGGCGTTCCCCGGTGTGCTCGGCACGGCGATCACGAGGGTTTGTGACCTCGAGATATCGCGTACCGGCCTGGGTGAACAGGAAGCCATTGCTGCGGGATTTGAAGTGGACCTCTCGATGATCACTTCGTCGACCAGAGCGCACTACTACCCGGGCAACTCGAAAATGAACGTGAAGCTGGTTGCCGAGACGGGCACCGGTCGCCTGCTGGGTGGCCAGATCACGGGTGGTCCAGGTGCCGCTAAGCGCATCGACACGGTCGCCACGGCAATCTGGGCCGGAATGACTGCGGGCGACATCACCGATGTCGACCTGTCATATGCTCCGCCGTTCTCTCCGGTGTGGGATCCGGTGGCGATAGCGGCGCGTTCGTTGGGGAACGCCAACTAGCATGGCCCAGGTCCGTCAGCGGTGACGGACAACATTTTTGTTGGAGGACCTTTGCTGAGCGTAGGTGGTTGTTGATGGCGGACGATTCGTTCGGGGTGCCCAGGGGACTTGCCGGGGTGATCGTCTCTGACACCGAGGTGGGAGACGTCCGTGGGCTTGAGGGCTTCTACCACTACCGCCAGTACAACGCTGTCGAGCTTGCCGAGAAGCGCACGCTCGAAGACATCTGGTACCTGCTCTTCGAAGGCTCACTGCCCACGCTCGCCGAGCGAGAGCGCTTCATGGCGGAGGTCGCTCCGCTGCGGGTCGTTCCCGACGATGTGGCAGCACTGCTGCCTGCCATAGCAACAGCCGGTGGCGATTTCGTGCCGCTCTATGCACTGCGTACCGCCGTTTCGCAAGTGGCTGCGTCGCTTGGATTCAAACCCTCCATGGACGTGGATGCCGAGCAACTCAAGTCCGATGCAATGCGCATCTGCGCCGTCATTCCGACACTGATCATGTCCCTTTACAGGTTGAACAAAGGGCTTGATCCTGTGGCGCCCCACCCGGAGCTGGGGTTTGGAGCGAACTATCTGTACATGCTCACCGGTGAGATTCCGGATCCGGCCTTGGCCCGCGGGGTCGAGCAGTATCAGATGACCACGATCGACCACGGCTTCAACTCGTCGACGTTCACCGCCCGAGTGATTACATCCACTGGAGCCGATCTGGGTTCTGCGGTGGTCGGTGCAATTGGTGCCTTGTCAGGGCCGCTCCATGGTGGTGCACCGAGCCGGGCTCTCGACATGCTCGATGCCATCGGCACACCGGAGAATGCCGACAAGTGGGTACGCAATGCCGTGACGTCTGGCGAGGTGGTGATGGGTTTTGGCCACCGCGTCTACAAGACTGAGGATCCGCGTTCGGTGCTGTTGCGTTCCGTGGCGCAGAGACTGGGCGGCCATACCGCCGAGTTCGCCACCGAGGTCGAGCGGACAGTCGTCGATGTGTTGGCCGAGTTGAAACCCGGGCGCAAGCTCTATGCAAACGTCGAGTTCTACGCCGGTGTGGTCATGGACCGTTGCGGGTTACCGAGGGAACTCTTCACACCCACGTTCACGTCGAGCAGGGTCATCGGATGGTGCGCGAACATCCTGGAGCAGGCGGCCGATAACCGGATCATCCGACCCAGCGCCCGTTACGTCGGTGAGCCGCCGCCCCAACCGGTTCCGGTCATCGACAGCGACGGGTTCGCATGAGCGGTTCTCGAGGGTCGAACGTGGTGATCTCGGAGTGCGCAGAGGTCACCGAAGATCTGATCGAGGCATTCGAACGCCTGACCCCGCAGCTTTCGAGATCGAGTCCCCCGCCAAGCCCCGATCAGTTGCGTGAGATCGTTGCATCGAAGGCGACAGTGTTGCTTGTGGCGACGGACTCCACGGACGACGGACACATAGTGGGAAGCCTGACTCTGGCTCTGTTCCGAATTCCTACCGGAATGAGGGCATGGATCGAGGACGTGGTCGTTGATGAAGCGGTTCGTGGCCGTGGTGTGGGTGAAGCGCTGAACCGATATGCCATCGATGTGGCTCGTGACCGCGGCGCCAAGACCGTGGATCTGACCTCACGGCCGTCGCGAGAAGCAGCCAACCGTCTCTACCGCCGTGTCGGCTTCGAGGCTCGTGAGACCAACGTCTATCGCTACGAGTTGTAGCAACCAGACAGATGTCTGGTGATCTGCGGACGGCCCCAGCAGAAAGTGCAAGCTGTACAAGAGCGGCGTCTTCAATGGTACAATTGTGTCATGGATGTGGCGGTGAGCGACCTTCGAGCCAACCTCAAGTCATGGGTGGAGCGCGCCCGCGATGGTGAGCGAGTTGTTGTGACCGACCGCGGTGTGCCTATTGCCCGCCTTGTGGCCGTGGATGCCGATGGGTTGATGGATCGTCTTGAGCGCGACGGCACGCTCGTCCGTGCTAGCGTCGCCGACCGCCCGGTTGCCGAGCGACGACGGCGAGTCATTGCCTCCGGGCCGGTTGCCGGCGGCGTGGCCGACAATCGGCGCAGCCGTGACAACAGCGTTCTTCGATAGCAGCGCCTTTGTGAAGCTGCTCGTCGAGGAGGACGGCAGTGATCTTGCTGAGAGGATCTGGAATCAGGCCGACGCAGTGGTGGCGAGTCGCTTGGCGCTTCCGGAAGTGAGTGCTGCGCTTGCTGGGGCCTACCGTTCAGCGCGTTTGGACAAGGACAGCTTGATCAAGGCTCGGCGCGAATGGGGCCGCTTCTGGGAGTCGACCGACGTTGTCGAAGTGACCGACCCCATAGCGGCCGATGCGTCTCGGCTTGTTGGACAACTGGTTCTGGGTGGGGCTGATGCCGTCCACCTAGCCAGCGCGCTTACTTTGCGCTCGGCCGACCTGATCTTCGTTACGTGGGACCGTCGCTTGGGGGTTGCGGCTCTTTCAGCGGGCCTGGCGGTCACGTCTGCGTGATGCGGTAGATGGGGCCCTCGGTAGACAGGACAGAGATCTCACCGGCATTGTCCCGGCCGAAAGACGATAGGGAGTACTCGATAATCCGACTGTCGCCGGAGCGGTCGGTGAAGTTGACGTATAGATGACGGCCGTCGGGGGAGAAGGTGAGGCCGAGCAGACATTGCTCGCCCTGAGCCCCAGTTTTGCTGCTGATGTCGAGCACCGCGTTGTGACTCACCTCCAGAACAGTCTCATCGTGAACAGGTGGACCACGCGGTGCTCAGGATCAGGGTGGTGAGTAGCAAGGCGGTAATGAGCACAACGGTTCATGTCGCGGACCGACGCACCTATGGAACCATCCTGATGAGGCCTTCCTGAACGACCGAGACCGCCAAGCGCCCGTCACGGGTGTAGATCGATCCCCTTGCCAGGCCACGCGAGCCCGACGCCGAGGGGGTGTCCTGGTCGTACAGGAGCCACTCGTCGGCCCGGAACGGACGATGAAACCACATGGCGTGGTCCAGGCTGGCCAAGAACACGTTGGCATCCATGGTGCCTACAGCGTGCGGTAACAGGCATGTGTCAAGCAGGGTCATGTCTGAGGCGTAGGTGAGAATGCATGCGTGTAGGACCGGATCGTCGGGCAATACACCGTCGGCGCGCAACCAGACCTTTTGGAACGGCGGCAAGGGCTTCTTGCGATCGGCGGGAACCCAAGTGACGTGACGAATGTCGATGGGGTGATCCATGTGGAATTCGTCCCCGAGCAGATCAGCCCAGTCGGCCCACCTGGTCTTGAAATCCGGAATCGATTCCGGGTCGGGGACATCGGCGGGCATGGGAAGTTGGTGGTCGAATCCGTCCTCTTGGACGTGGAAGGAAACATGCATGTTGAAAATGGCGCGGCCATGCTGAATGGCGACCACACGTCGGGTCGAGAACGAGCGGCCGTCACGGATGCGGTCGACCTCATAGAGGATCGGCACGTTGGGATCGCCCGGCCGCAGGAAGTACGCGTGGAGCGAGTGAGCGCTGAAACCCTCCTCGGCCGTACGGGCCGCCGCCACCAGAGACTGGCCTGCCACCTGTCCGCCGAACACCCGCTGGCGGTCGGATTCGGGACTGCGACCCCGGAAGATGTTCACCTCTATCGCCTCTAAGTCGAGCAGGGTGATCAGATCGTCCACGGCACCTTGTCCCATAGGTGACATCCTCGCAGATCACCGTGCAGATCGTCGTAGGTTGTGGGGATGGATAGAGAGTTTCCCCACCGATTCACCTGGGGTACGGCCACCGCAGCGCATCAGGTCGAGGGCAACAATGTCAACAACGACTGGTGGGAATGGGAGCACAGAGACGGCTCGTGCTGTGTTGAACCGAGCGGCGATGCGTGCGACCAATACCACCGGTATCCGGAGGATTTGGCGCTGGCTGCGGCTCTGGGATTCGACAACTACCGGTTTTCGCTTGAGTGGAGCCGCATCGAGCCCGAAGAAGGGCACTTTTCCAGAGCTGCTCTTGATCACTACCGACGGGTGTGCGCTGCGTGTCTGGCCGTGGGCCTCGAACCGGTGGTCACGTTCCATCACTTCACAACCCCATTGTGGGCCACAAGAGACGGCGGTTGGCACGACAGCAGGATCGTGGACCGGTTCGGTCGTTTCTGCGAAGTTGCTGGTGAGCATCTTGGCGATCTGATCGGCCGGGCGTGCACCATCAACGAGCCCAACATTGTCTCGTACCTCGGTTATCAAATGGGCCTCTTCCCGCCGGGCGCCGTTGACGACCGTCTCTGGCGCGCGGCCACGGAAAATATGATCGCGGGGCACCGGCGTGCATATGAGGTCCTCAAAGCCGGTAGGGGCGAGTTCGAGGTGGGGCTGACGCTGTCGATGGCCGAACATGTTGCGGTTCCGTCGGATGATCCAGCGGCGGTCGGCAAACTCGTTGAGGTCAGGCGTGATTCGGAGGATGTCTTTCTGGAGTCGGTCCGAGGTGACGACTTCATCGGTGTCCAGACCTACACCCGCACCCGGGTAGGCGCCGATGGCGTATTGGGGCCCGAAGACGATGTGGCTGTGCTGGTGATGGGCTACGAGTACTGGCCTCAGGCGCTGGAAGCGACGATCCGTCGGGCGTGGGAAGTGACCGATCACGTCCCGGTCTTGGTGACCGAGAACGGAATCGGCACGGACGATGACGCCCAGCGTGTTGCCTACGTCCGAGCCGCTCTTGCCGGGGTCGGGAACTGCCTTGACGACGGCATAGAGGTGCTCGGCTACACCTATTGGAGCTTGCTCGACAACTTCGAATGGATCTTCGGGTACGGTCCGCAGTTCGGCTTGGTCGAGGTGGACAGACAAACCCAACGACGAGTGCCAAAGCCGAGCGCTGAGTGGTTGGGCGCAATTGCCCGCTCCAACCGCATGTCATTTGGTGTGTCGTAGCCACTACGCTGGATTGGCTATGTCCGTGGTCGCCGACAACCCCAAGATCCAGAGCATCGTCGACAAGGTGCGCTCCAAGGGTGTGAAGTATTCGGCTGTCTCTGTGGTCAACGTGTTCGTTGGTCAGGGATTGCTGATCTTTCTCCACGCCGCATTGGGGTGGGGGGCGACCACGTCCAACGTTGTCTCGGTCTGCATCAGCGCGGTTCCAGCGTTCTACCTGAGCCGCGCGTGGGTGTGGGAGAAGCGTGGCCGCATAGGGAAGACGGAACTTCGGAACGAAGTTCTTCCGTTCTGGATATTCGTGGTAGTGGGTCTGGTGTTTTCCACGATCGTGGTCACCTTGGCGTCGAAGCTCTCCTCAAATGCCCTTGTTCCAAACGTCGCCAACATGGCCGCATTCGGAATGTTGTGGGTTATCCGGTTCTTTCTCATGGACCTGCTGTTCCGGCATCACCCGCACCTCGTGATCACAGAGGCCAAACTCGATTCGCACGACATGATGGATGGCCTTGGATCCTGACCTTCGCATCATTGCGGAGGCGACACGTGGGTTCATGCCTCCCGATGAAGGCCTGGCTCTGTATGACGCAGCGCTCACCGTCGAAAACGGTGGCGCACCGATGCTGGAGATCGGTTCTTACTGCGGCAAGTCGAGCGTCTACCTGGGTTCGGCCGCTCGTGAACGTAACACCGTGCTGTTCGCGCTGGATCATCATCGGGGGTCGGAAGAGAACCAGGCGGGATGGGAGTTTCACGAGCCCGACCTGGTGGACCCCGAAGTCGGCTTGATGGATACCTTGCCCCTGTTCCGCCGTTCCATCCACCGTGCTGACTTGGAGGGCACGGTGGTGGCCATCGTGGGGGATTCGCCCACGGTTGGGCGCCACTGGGCTATTCCCCTGAGCCTGCTTTTCATCGACGGTGGCCACGGAACTGAACCTGCCCATCGCGACTATGAGACCTGGGTTCCCAAGATCATCGACGGTGGACTCCTGCTGGTACATGATGTGTTTCCGAACCCAGCCGATGGCGGTCGTCCACCGTTCGAGATTTACCAACGTGCGCTCACCAGTGGGGCATTCGACGAGGTCTCGGCAACCGGATCACTCCGTGTTCTTCGTCGGGTTTCGCAAGGGATCTGACACACGCAACCCATGAAGTCCGCATCCGAGGTCAGCAGTGTCACATCATGGGTGATGCAGATCAGGGTGATCAGGAGGTCGGTCAGTCCAGGGACGGGTCCACGAAGGCATCCTCTGCCTCTGTGGAGATGAGCGCCGGAACCGTGTCGTGGTCCGTGAACAGGCTCGATGCCGGGCTGGCCCCGCTCAGGGCGTCGGCGGCCAACACGATTGATGCCGCCGTATAGGTGGACTGCTCGCCACCGGGGAAATGGACCATTTCGGGAAAGACGATCCCGGTCCAATAGCGACCGGCTTCGCCCCTCAGTTTCTGTGCCCACTCGAAGAGTTCCAATGCGGTCTCACGTTCGCCGAGCGAGAGGTATGCGAGGAGACATTCGCAGGTCTCGGCCGCCGTGATCCACGGTCGATCCGACACGCAGCGCACACCGAGCCCATCAACCACGAACGCCTCGTGTCGTGAACGCAAGCGCTCCAGACCGGCCGCACCGGTGACCGCACCGGTCAGAACCGGGTAGTACCAATCCATTGCCCAGCGGTGCTTGGGCGCAAAGGCGTCGGGCATCTCGTCAGCGCAGTGAAGGCGGATCACGTGCGCGAGCCGAGCCGCGCTCAACTCCCAGTCGGGCCGTTCATGGCCCAGATGCTCGGCAATGGCGATGGCGCATCGGATGCTGTGACAGATGCTCGATGACCCTGTCAGAAGAGCGAACGACCAGGGTGTTCCATCAGCGTGTCTTGCCCAGACAATCTCTCCACGCGGTGTTTGCAATTCGAGTACAAAGTCGATGGCCTTCTCGACAACGGGCCACATCGATTCGAGAAAACCCTTGTCGTTGGTCAACAGCCAGTGGTGCCACACGCCAGCGGCCACGTAGGCGATGGTGTTGGCGTCGAGCTTGTCCTGTTCGATCGAGTCGGCCAGGTAGTACTGGTGCCATGACCCGTCCGGGCGCTGCATGTCGACGAGCCATTGGTATGCGCGCTCGGCGTCGGCAATCCTGCCCCCGAGGGCCAGAGCCATCGCGGCTTCGACGTGGTTCCACGGGTCGGCGTGACCGCCGGGATACCAGGGGATCATGCCGTTGGGAAGCTGCCATTCGGCAATGGCATCGACTGTCTCGACCACCTGATCGGCCGTGATGATCCCGGGGACCTCAGGCGTCGGCATCGACCCGGGCCTTTCGGGTGGCGCCACCATCTGTGCTCTGGCGGATGGGTTTTGCGGCGTAGACGACGAGGCTCTTGCCCAGCACGGGGTTCAGGACCTGTTCGGTGATGCGTGTCACCGCTGGCCGTTCGGCGATGTCCCAGACGAGCAGTTTGTTGTAGATGCTGACCAGCGGGAAGTCGTTGTTGTCGATTCCAACGGCGCACTTGAGCCACCAGTAGGGGGCGTGTAGCGCATGGGCACGGTGTGAGCCGATGGGCTGCAAACCCGCGTCGCGCATCTTCGACTGCATCTCGCTCTTGGTGTAGATGCGCACGTGTCCACCGACCGCTTTCGGGGCGTGGTAACCGTCGTTGATTGCCCAGCAGATCTGTTCTGGCATCCACGACGGGATGGTCACGGCCATGATGCCGCCCGGTTTGAGAACCCGGGTCAGTTCGTCGAGCGCAGCGATGTCGTCGGGAATGTGCTCCATGACCTCAGAAGCGATGATCCGGTCAAAGGTTGCATCTGGGAACGGCAAGCGGGTGGCGTCCCCGTTGGTAACCGTGGCCATTCCGTCGGGCGGTGCTTCACCTTCGTCGACCATGGCGGCGAACAGAGCCGAGACCTCAGCCAACTCGGGGGCTGACATGTCACACGCCACGACGCGGGCACCCCTGCGGAACCCTTCAAAGGCGTGACGACCAAATCCGCATCCGAGATCGAGCAGCAGGTCGCCCGGGTGCAGTTCGAGTTGGTCGTAGTCGACGGTCAGCATCGGATCACGCCCGCCCACGCTTGTAGCGCGGAGCCGAGCCAGCGCCTCCGGGACGACGTGCCTGAATGCCGGCCGTCTCGTTCAACAGAGCCCTGTACTGCTCCACCGTTCCCACCGCCGTATGACGCCAGGTCCAACGATCGATCACACGCTGGCGACCAGCAGCCCCGACCCGTGCCCGCAGTTCAGCGTCGTCGAGGGCAAACGCAATCTTGGCCGCGAGAGCCTCACTGTCACCCGGGGGCACACACAGAGCGGTTTCGCCGTCCTTGCCGACAACCTCGGGTAGTGCGCCACCGGTGGTTGCCACCAGGGGTACGGCGCATGACATGGCTTCGATGGCGGGAAGCGAGAAGCCTTCATAGAGCGACGGAACCACCGCCACCTCTGCCTCGCTGTAGAGCTCGATGATCCGCTGCTCGGGAACTCCGGTGATGAAGGTGACGGTGTCACGCAGCCCGAGTTCGTCGATGATGCGTGCCGACGGACCACCTTCTTTGAGCTTGCCGATGACCACCAACTCGATGTGGCGCTCTGTCCGGAGCTTGGCAACCGCCTCGAGCAGGTACCGAAGGCCCTTCATGGTCACGTCGGCACTGGCCGTCGTGATGAGCCGTCCCTTCACCCGCTCCACTTCGGGCAGCGGCCGGAAGATCTCCTGATCCACGCCCACCGGTACCACGTTCAGGCGTTCGAGCGGCACCTCGTGATCGGCGTGGATGTCCTTGTTCGAGTTCTCCGAGACGGTGAGCACGCGGGTCATACGCTTTGCGACCCGGGTTTGCATCTTGGTGAATGCGTACCAGCGAGCCTTTGATATCCGTTGCCAGGCGGTCTCGGCGTGCTCCATCTCCAGGCGACGATCGACGGTGATGGGGTGATGAATGGTGGCGAGCACGGGAAGGCCCATGCGCTCGATTGCCAGCAATCCGTATCCCAGACACTGGTTGTCCTGGACGATGTCGAACTCGTTGATCCGCTTGCGGAGATGCATTGCCGCTCGCACGCTGAATGCAAGGGGTTCTGGGAAGTTGCCCATGGAGAAAGAGAGAACCTCGACATGGTCGCCGAGGCTCTTGAGCTCCCATATACCGGGCATGCGCATGGGGAAGTGCTCGTTGTAGATGTCGAGGCTTGGCAGTTCGACCAGTGGTACCCGTGGGTCGAGAACCGGGTATGGCTGGCCGCCCAACACCTCAACACGGTGACCCAGGTCAGTAAGTGCCTTGGTCAGGTGACGGGTGTAGACCCCCTGACCGCCGACGTGGGGCTTTCCTCGATACGCGAGAAAGGCGATGTTCAGTGCTAGATCGCCGTCTTCTGCGAGCGCCCTGGGCGTCACCGGTCGAGAATGCTTATCCACGGGCTGCATAACCTGACGAGTTTTCCGTGTTGTCTACCATCCGGTCAAAAGCGACACGGTGATCAGCTCGCCTCGATGGCCAGTTGAATCAGCTTTGTGGCGAAGGTCTTTGCCGTTGCTTCGTCTTCCGGACCGGTCACCGCCACCGTGTAGAGGGCATCGGTTGTGCAGGCGCGCAGTTTGCCGAGGCCGTCTGTGTCGTTCTGGCTGGTCCATTCCCAGGTCGCTTTGTCGACGCCGTTGCCGACACTTTCGACGGTGCCGGTGGCATTTGGCAGCGGATGGCACGTGACCTCACCCGATCGAAAGTCGGTGGCAACACTGGCTTGGAGATAGATCTCGCTCACCGTTCCAGGCGTGGTTGCGTCGCTGTCCGTGCTCCAGAGGCATTCTCTGGCGTTGAAGGTGATGTCGCCCTCGCTGATTCGAGCGGTGCGAGCCCGGCTCTTGAGTGTGATTTCCGCCACTTCGCTGACCTGTTCGTCCGACATGAGTGAGCACGGATAACCCTCGGGAAGATCGTCTGCGGTAGGGCCCGAGGTGTCGTCTGGCTGCGCACCATCGGCAGAGGTCGGCGTTACGGCTTCGCTTCTCGGTCTCGCATGATCGGAAGCGTTGTTGGACTTGGTGTTGCTACTTGAGCAGGCCGCCACCACGGTCAGAGTTGCTATGCATGTCGTGAGAACGGCGATCGGTCGTCCTGTTCGGTTGGTGGAGCTTGAGTTGGACGACATGGAGCACCTCGGCATCTGACGCAATAGACGAATGCGAAACTACGCAACTGTCTGAAACGTAATGCGCTGATGTGATGGTAGAAAGCCGGGCGGGCAACCGTTGGCCGTGTTGTTCCAGTGTGGATCGGTGGCCTGGAGAAGGCATACTGGTTGTTCCACCTGATCGGGAGTTTCTGCATGGATTTCGTCATAGGTAGCAAGGTGATCTATCCCTCTCACGGCACGGCAGAGGTCACGGCGAGGACCGTTCGCCAGGTCGATGGTGTGGAGATCAACTACCTGGAGTTGGTCGTGGAAGCGGGCGAGGATTCGTGGCGCGGCGGTGCCATGACCGTTGCGGTTCCTGAGGACCGGGCCGTCGAGCTTGGAGTTCGGGAAGCCATCTCGCCCGAAGAGGTCGAAGACGTGCTCGCGGTATTGGCGGTTACCTCGGTGCGGGTGCCTACCAACTGGTCTCGACGCTTCAAAAATCATCAGGAGAAGCTGAAGTCGGGCGACATCTACCAGTGCGCCGAGGTCGTGCGGAATCTGTCGTTGCGCGAGCGTTCGGCGTCACTTTCGAGCGCGGAGAAAGCCATGCAGGGACGTGCCCGTCACATCCTTGTCTCGGAACTGGCGGTTTCGTGGGACGTGACCGTGGATGAGGCAATGGAGCGGGTGGATGCCGTTCTGTTCAACGCGGAGGTTGAGTGACAATCATGCGCACGAGGATGTCAGCCCTGCTTCTGGTCGGGTGTCTCGCTGTGGGCGGGACGGCTGTGGGCTGCGGAACAGCCGACGACAGTTCTTCAGGTCCTGGTACGACAGTTGCAACCAGGTCGTCAATTGCCGGTCTGGTGCGTGAGTCTCCCCTCGAGGTCGGTTCGGCCTCTCTGCCCGACGTGACGGGAGATAAGGACAACGGCCCCTTCACGTTCAAGGCGGACCCGGGTGAGTTGCTGGTGGCCTATTTCGGGTACACGAGTTGTCCCGATGTGTGCCCCACAACGCTTGCGTTCCTGCGCACCGCCCGCGAGACGCTCGGTGACGATGCTTCGAAGGTGAACCTTGCCATGGTCACCGTCGATCCCGACCGTGACACAGCGGTGAAGCTGACGGCGTACCTGAGCAGTTTTGCCGACCGTTACCACGCGCTCCGCACGACAGACCGCGCCGAACTCAAGGCGGTCGAAGATATGTTCGGTGCGCAGTCGGAGGTAACGGTTGATGCTGACGGGAAAGTCGATGTCTCACACACGGGCACGACATACATCGTCGATGAGCACGGTGCCGTGCTGGTTGAGTGGCCATTCGGCGTGACCGCCGACGAAATGGCCAACGATCTGCAGGTTCTCATGGGAGAGTTGAAGAATGGTTCCTGACGACAAGGTTCCTGACGACAATGCTGGTCTAGTTGACATGGTTCCTGAACCGAAGAGTGGTCGCTCGGGGAAGATCGCGGGTCTGGTCCTCGGGGTGGTACTGCTCGGCGTGGTGATCGCGGGTATTGCTTTCATCATGTTCGGCGATTCCGGCAGCAGCCGCCAAGGCGAGCAGTACACGATCACGGTTCCCGATGGCACCGGCACGCGCATCGACGCAGGTGAGCTGATCGAACTGATGCCAGCCGATCTGCAGTTGGGAATCAACGACACGCTGGTGATCGACAATCAGGATGAGCGCACACATCTGGTCGGGCCGTTCACCGTTCGCGCGGGTGAGACTCTGAACCACAAGTTCACCCAGGCCGGCGTGTATTCGGGCGTCTGTTCAATCCACCCGAGTGGCCAGGTCACGATAACTGTTTCCTGACGGTCTGGCAGTTGTTCCTGCAGCGGCTTCTGGTTCGTTCAAGTTCTTCGCAGACGGTGCCGATGTAGATGTTGCCCCATCAGGGGTTCAATCCATCCGAATGCACATACACCGCGACCCCGGCACATTGCCGGGGTCACGTCATTCTCGCTTTGAGACCCCAACATGTAGCCTCACTGCCGATGGCCGATCAGGCGACCTTTTCCGATGAGGCGATGCAGTACATGCCGTCTCTGTATGCGGCAGCCATGCGTATGACACGCAACGCTGCCGATGCCGAAGACCTCCTGCAAGAGACGTACCTGCGCGCCTACCGCGGATATCCGAGGTTCGAGGAGGGTACGAACCTGAAGGCATGGATGTACCGGATCCTCACCAACACGTTCATCAACATGTATCGGGCACGGAAGCGTCAACCCGACCTGACCGACCTTGCCGAGGTCGAGGACCTCTATCTCTACCGACATCTGGGTGGCCTTGACGCAGCCCGTGCCGGGCGTTCTGCCGAAGACGAGTTGATGGACTGGTTCACGGACGACGAGGTGAAGAGCGCCATCGAAGCGCTTCCAGACCAGTACCGCATTGCCGTGCTGCTGGCCGATGTAGAGGGATTCTCGTACAAGGAGATCTCTGAAATTCTCGAGGTCCCGATCGGCACGGTTATGAGCCGCCTGCATCGTGGAAGAAAAACCCTCCAGAAGAAGTTGTTCGATTATGCGACCGGTCGGGGAATGACCGGCTCGGGAAAGCTGAGGGAGCCGACAGAGGACTCCTCGGACGAACTTGACGATGTGACCAATGCGACAATCGGGGTCGGACACGATGACTGACGATCATCAACACACAGACGATCACGCCGATTGCGAGCGCGCGCTGGCAGAACTTTACGAATTCCTCGACGGCGAACTGACAGACGAGCGTCGGTCGATGCTTGCGGAACACTTGGACGCCTGTAACCCCTGCCTGGAGGTCTTTGACTTCGAAGCAGAACTGCGTCAGGTGATAGCCCAGCGCTGTCGTGACGAAGTTCCCCAACTTCTGTGGGAGCGGATCGCCGAGTGTTTGCGAACGGCCTCCGACGCGCCCGGCGCAGCCGAAATGGGTTGATTGGCCTCAGGACCGTAAGATCATGTTCATGATCGGTCTTCTGGTTGCAGTTGTCTGGACATTCTGGATCGCGGTCGTGCTGGCGGCTTCCGCGGTTGGACTCGTGCTCGCCGTGGTCGTGCTGTATGTCAAGAAGGTCGTCGCACTCCGTTATCCGGGGCGCTGAGACCATATGGGTCAACGATGATCGGGAAATGACCAACCCCATCGACTGGGGGATCGCCGAGCGTGTGGCGGTCAGGGTTTCAGGGCGCGAACCATTCTCCGGTTCGTACCACTACCACTCGTTGATTCCCGATTTCGACGAGTTGACCGAACAGGCCGAGGACTTGGTGGCAGCGGAGACAGGCCTTCGCTCTCTGGCCGGGCCAGCGCGGGGTCGGGTGGCAGACAGGCCTGCGTGGGTGCGGGCGAACATCGCCTCGTTCCAACGGCTGCTGCACCCGGTGATCGAACGGCTAGGGGAGCGGGCACCGAGGGGGGCTTTGGCGCCGGTCTCGAGAGTGTTGGCAGGGTCTGAGGTTGGCTTCATGCTTGGGTGGATGTCCACGCGGGTCTTGGGTCAGTACGACCTCCTTGTGGTCGAGGAAGAGAATCCCCACGACCAGGACATCGTCTATTACGTGGGGCCGAACGTCCTGGCGCTCGAGAAGCTCTACGCCTTTCCACCTCGTGAGTTCAGGCTGTGGCTGGCACTGCACGAGGTGACCCACAGGGCCCAGTTCACCGGGGTTCCATGGATGCGGGAGTACTTCCTTGGCCAAGTGAAGGAGGTTCTCGACAGCGTGGACCCTGATCCACGGCGCCTCTTGGACGGTGTGGTGCGAGCGACCGAGGCGATTAGATCGGGACGCAATCCGTTGAGCGACGGTGGGGCTGTCGGTTTGGTTGTCAGTGGTGAACAGCGTGAAGCGCTGGACAGGGTCAATGGGCTGATGAGCCTGCTCGAGGGCCACGGCGACGTGATCATGGATCGGGCCGGAGCTGACCTGATTCCGAGTGCGGGCCGGTTCGCTGCGGTGCTTCGCATGCGTCGACAATCTGCGAGAGGGGTTGCTCGACTGCTGCAGCAACTCATCGGAATAGAGGCGAAACTCGAGCAGTACGAGGCCGGGGAGCGTTTCATTGCGAAGGTAGAGGGAGTCGGCGGCCGGGAGTTGTTCAATCGGGTTTGGGAGGGGCCGGAGAATCTGCCATCGATCGCCGAGATTCGGGACCCCTCGCTTTGGATCACACGGATGACGTCAATCGATGCCCGATGACAGGCCGCTGACCGCAGGCGCTATCTCACAATTGGTTGTGGCGCTGCTGCAACGGTGCACGTTTCCGCCTTCGGGAACGTCGGTGTCGTGTGCCGTTTCTGGCGGAGCAGACTCGCTGTCGCTGCTGGTCTTGGCCGTGGAGGCCGGTTGCGATGTGACGGCGATTCATGTCGATCACGGCTTGAGGCAAGGGTCGGAGTCCGAAGCCGATGTGGTGGCGGCTGCGGCGGAGCGCTTCGGAGCGGCCTTCGTTGCCGAGAGAGTCGATGTCGAGGCTGGACCGAACTTGGAAGCCAGGGCGCGCGCTGCTCGTCATGCTGTTCTCCCGGACGACGCGATGCTTGGTCATACCGCGGACGATCAGGCCGAGACCGTCCTGTTGAACATGATGCGCGGTGCGGGCGTGGACGGGCTTGCTGCCATGCGATCGGGGTTCCGCCGGCCGATATTGGGTCTGAGGCGAACCGAGACCGAGGATCTTTGTGCCGCCATTGGCCTGTTGCCCGTGATGGATCCGAGTAATTCAGACCCCGGCTTCAGGCGCAACCGAGTGCGTGGCGAACTGCTTCCCCTTCTGTGTGACATTGCGGAGCGCGACGTGGTGCCTGTGCTGGTGCGTCAGGCATCGACGATGCGTGAGGTTGCCGACTATCTGGCCGAGACCGCGGCGCACCTCGACCCGACGGACACGGCTGCGCTCCGCTCAGCGCCGCCGCTACTTGCGCGTGTTGCGCTCCGCCAATGGCTGAGGACCAGTTCCGACGACCATCATCCCCCGTCTGCATCGACTCTGGAACGCGTGATGGCCGTCGTTCGAGGGGAGACCGTCGCCACCGAATTGGGAAGAGGCGTGCGTGTGGCTCGGACGGCTGGGCGGTTGCGGTTGGACGGAATGCAACCCTCGTCGGTGCCCGAGTAGGGTCGCGGTCCGGCATGGAAGACGACCTGGCAGAGCTGTCTCCTACGACATCCGGACCCGCCGATGACCTACCAGCGGCCCGTGTAATCGTGACCGAGGCGGAGTTGAAGACCCGCGTTGGTGAACTCGGGCGTCAGATCACAGCCGACTACGAGGGCAGACGACCCCTGTTGGTTGGAGTACTCAAAGGCGCATTCGTTTTCATGGCCGATCTCGCCCGATGCATCGACCTGCGTGTCGAGACGGACTTCATGGTCGTGTCCTCCTATGGGAGCGCAACGAAGACCAGCGGCGTGGTGCGCATCGTCAAGGATCTGGACATCGACCTGACGGGTCGTGATGTCCTGCTGGTGGAGGACATTGTCGACAGTGGGCTGACCCTCACATACCTACTCAAGAATCTCAAGGCGCGTAATCCGGCGAGTCTCGCGGTGTGCTCCCTTCTGCTCAAGGAAGGGCAACAGAAGGTGGAGCCGGAGATCACCTACGTCGGTTTTCGCATACCCAACGAGTTCGTCGTCGGATATGGCCTCGACCACTACGAGTGTTACCGCAACATCACCGATGTGCGGGTGCTTCCCGACGGATCCTGAAGAGCGGTTTTCGCTCATGGCGATGTCTCAGGTTCCGGGTACCCTTGCGAACCTGTGGATTCGGACGAAGTGAAGCCAGACAAGCAGCCAGGATTGCCCCGTAAACCCCGAGTTCAGCGTTGGTTGGTCGCTGCGGCTGCGGTTGTCGTCATCGCCGCCCTGGTTACCGTGTTCGTGCTCCGCCGAGGTCCGGAGGCCAAGTCACTCAATCTCGGTGAGTTCGAGACCAGGGTCGCTGCGGGAGAGGTCGATACAGCAAAGATCAAAGACCGCGACAACGTGGTCAAGGGTGAACTGAATGACGGAACCCACTACAAGGTCACCTATCCGGGCGACTACAGCGCCGAGTTGACCAAGAAGATTCTCGACGCTGGTCTGGACCCGAAGACCGACAATCAGAAGGCATCGGCATGGTCATCGATGCTCATGAACCTCCTGCCGGCACTGTTGATCATGGGTGTCCTGTTCTATTTCATGACCGAGATGCAGGGCGGCCCCGGAAAGATGCTGCGCCTGAACCGGTCCCGGGCATTGGGTAAGGGCAAGGACAAGTCGGATGTGACCTTTGCCGACGTGGCCGGGTGCGATGAGGCGATAGAGGAACTTCGAGAAATCCGGGACTTCCTCGAAGACCCGGCCAAGTTCCAAGCGATGGGTGCGCGTATTCCGAAAGGCGTTCTGCTCTACGGACCACCGGGTACCGGAAAGACGCTCCTCGCCCGTGCCGTGGCCGGCGAGGCCGGGGTCCCGTTCTTCTCGATGTCGGGTTCGGACTTCGTGGAGATGTTCGTGGGTGTGGGGGCAAGTCGGGTCAGGGACCTGTTCGACCAAGCCAAGAAGTCGGCGCCGGCCATTGTTTTTGTTGACGAGATAGATGCCGTCGGGCGTCACCGAGGCTCGGGTCTAGGGGGCGGCCATGACGAGCGGGAACAG
>CAYQFM010000018.1:0-19067 GCA_964416735.1 uncultured Iamiaceae bacterium
GTGGATGGTGCAGCAGTCGTGACCGTGGTGTCTGGAACCTCGGCGTTGCAGACCACCGTGAGGTTTTCCGTGAAGTCGTAATCGTCCAAATCGAAAGAACCGATTTCGGAGTAGTCGCCAGTGGTGGGATCAAATTCGGCAAGGATCTGTTCCTCTGATTCTGGCAGCTCAATCACACCCAATAGTTTGTCGTTGCAGTCGAAATCTGCGCCCCAGACAATCTCAGCTACATCGCCGACGACGGTAGCGTCAGCTGTTGTCAGGTCAATGCGAAGCAATTGAAAAGTGGCTCCGCCTTCGCCGTAGGTGAAGCCAAACAGCGCACCGTCTGAGCGTCGGATTGCCAATGACGACACGCGAGTTTCAACCCCGTCCACCGTCACCGTGTCGATATCGGTCGCTTGCCCGGTTGTCATGTCGAGAGTTGCCAAGACCGATCCGTCCGAATCCAGGTCGTCGTACGCGACGAAGAGGGTTCCGGTCGTGGGCTGAGATGCCATGCCCGTAAAGTCGTTCACGCTCGTCGTGGCGATGTTCGTGCTCGCTCCACTCGACGGATCAACCTCGAACAGTGAAGTCGGAACCCAGTCCCACTGGGTGGCAAAGAGTTTGCCGGTGGATTCGTCCCATTGGATCGCTGTTGAGCTCTCCACACCGGTGTCGCCGATCAGGGTGGCTGCCCCGGTTGTGGGATCGAGAGAGAGAAGTTGCGGGGGCCCGGCTTCTCCACCCCATGTGATGGTCAGGATGGTTCCCGATGGTGGTGGTGCAGCGCCAGCCGTTGTCGGAAGGGCCAGTGGCGTCAAGAGCGCCGCGGCACTTGCCACGACACCCCAGATCGAACGTGTAGGAATCTTCATCGTTGCCTCCTCGCTAATGATTTGGGACAGAATAACAGTCACGCCTGCGCGCTCGGTTTGAACGATGGTCGGCCAGCCTCGTACGCGGTGATCTCGTCTTCGTATCGCAGAGTCAGGCCGATGTCGTCCAAGCCGTTGATGAAACGGTTGCGGGTGGCATCGTCGAGAGGGAACGGCTCTTCGAGGCCCAATGCCGGAGCGGCAATAACTCGGCGATCGACGTCGACCGTGATCTTCAGTGACGGGTCGGCCTTGACGGCATCCATCAACTTGGTCACCACGTCGGGAGCGGCCTGCACCGGAACCAGGCCGTTCTTGGTGCAGTTGTTGCGGAAGATGTCGGCAAATCGGGATGACACCACCGCGGCAAACCCGTAGTCCATGATCGCCCACACAGCGTGCTCACGTGATGAACCCGTGCCGAAGTTGGGACCGGCGATCAACACCGATGCTCCGGCGAAACGACGGTCATTCAGTACGAAGCCGGCGTCTTCGCGCCATTCGGAGAAGAGGCCTTCGCCGAAGCCGGTGCGCTCCACGCGCTTGAGCCAATCGCTGGGAATGATCTGATCGGTGTCGACGTCTGAGCGTTCGAGGGGTACGGCGGTTCCGGTGACGATGGTGACGGGTTCCATATTTGCCTCTGGGTGTTTGATCAGTTCGAATCTGGCGTGTTTCGGATTTGGTTCACTTCGAAACGCTGATTGTTCGAAGCGGCGCTGGCGATGTCGATGTTGAAGTCGATGTTGAAGTCGATGTTGAAGTCGATGTTGAAGTCGATGTTGACGTTCTTGCGCCCGGTGGTCAGGCGAGATCTTCGGGTGTTGCAAAGGTGCCTGCAATGGCGGTGGCGGCTGCGACCTCGGGTGAAACCAGGTGTGTGCGTCCGCCGCGCCCCTGGCGGCCTTCGAAGTTGCGGTTGGATGTGGATGCGGCGCGCTCACCGGGTGCGAGTTTGTCGGGGTTCATGGCCAGACACATCGAACAACCCGGCTCACGCCAGTCGAACCCGGCTGCGATGAAGATCTTGTCGAGGCCTTCCGCTTCGGCCTGGCGCTTGACCGCAAAGGACCCGGGCACGACGAGTGTGCGCATTCCGGCCTTCACCTTCCGGCCTTCGGCCACGGCGGCGGCGGCACGCAGGTCCTCTATGCGTGAGTTGGTGCACGACCCGATGAAGACCGTGTCCACCGGAATATCACGCATGGGCGTACCGGCGACCAGTCCCATGTATTCGAGAGCTCGCTGCGCTGAGTCACGAGCGCTCGGGTCGTTGAAGCTGGATGGATCCGGGACGCTTCCACCGATCTGGATCACCTGAGCGGGGTTCGTGCCCCACGAGACATATGGGGCGAGGCTGGCGGCATCAAGCGCGACCTGCTTGTCGAAGGTTGCGCCTTCATCTGTGGGCAGGCTGCGCCAGTATTCGAGTGCCTGTTCCCACTGGGCACCCTGGGGTGCGTGCGGACGACCCTCCACGTAGGCGAATGTCTTGTCGTCGGGCGCAACCAGCCCGGCTTTGGCGCCCGCTTCGATCGACATGTTGCAAAGCGTCATCCGTCCTTCCATCGACAGTGCGGTGATGGCCGACCCCCGGTATTCGATGATTGACCCGATGCCGCCGCCGGTGCCGATCTCGCCGATGATCGCCAGAGTGATGTCCTTGGCGGTCACCCCTGCGGGAAGCTCTCCGTCAACCGTAACGCTCATTGTTCCCGGGCGCTGCTGGGGCAGAGTTTGTGTGGCCAGCACGTGCTCCACCTCGCTGGTGCCGATGCCGAACGCCAGAGCCCCGAACGCTCCGTGGGTAGAGGTGTGGCTGTCGCCGCAGACGATTGTCATTCCAGGCTGCGTAAAGCCCTGTTCCGGACCGATGACGTGCACAATGCCCTGTCCGGCGTCGCCCATGGGGAACTCGGTGATTCCGAACTCGGCGCAGTTTGCCCTCAGGGTCTCGACCTGTAGGCGAGAGATCGGGTCTTCGATCGGCTGGTCGATGTTCTCCGTTGGGACGTTGTGGTCTTCGGTGGCAACGGTCAGGTCCGGGCGGCGCACCTTGCGGCCATTCATCCGTAGGCCGGCGAATGCCTGAGGGGAGGTGACCTCGTGGATGAGATGGAGGTCTATGTAGAGGATGTCGGGCTCGCCGTCGCCGCGGTGTACCACGTGGTCGTCCCAGATCTTCTCGCTCAGTGTGCGTGGTGTGGCCATTCCATTCTCCATTTGGGCCCGGCGATAAGCACGTCTCATATAATGAGATGCTAATCTTGGTATGTGGAATCAAGTGTAAGTGGTGTCGGGGTACTCGACAAGTCGATTTCTGTGCTGAACGCGCTCGAAGCGGGACCCTCTTCGTTGTCGGACCTTGTGGAGCGCACGGGCCTCTCCCGTGCAACGACACACCGATTGGCTGTGGCGCTCGAGATGCATGGGCTGGTGCGCCGCGATGACCAGGGTCGTTTCATGCTTGGTGTTCGTCTCATCTCACTTGGCCGTGTGGCAGTGGATGCGATGCCGTTGGCGATTTCCGCACGACCCGCGCTGGCGGATCTGCGTGACACAACTGGTGAGAGTGTGCAGTTGTACGTGCGCGAGGGCGACAAGCGGATCTGCATCGTTTCGATGGAGTCTCCGCACGGCCTCCGTACGATCGTCCCGCTGGGGGCGTCGTTGCCACTTGGTGTCGGCTCTGCTGGTCGAGTGTTGACGGAAGGGTCCGACTCGTCAGGGGGACATGGTGGGGGACATGTCGAGGGAGTTGGCGAAGGGCGTACACGACAAGACGCCCGAGACACTCGGGTGTGGGTGCAAAGTGTCGCCGAGCGTGAGGCCGGGGTGGCGTCGGTCAGCGCACCGGTCAGGGACGAACGCTGTTCGGTGGTGGCAGCGGTGAGTGTTTCTGGGCCCATCGAGAGAACCACTCGACAGCCGGGAAAGCGGTACGGCGAAGATGTACTGCTGGCCGCAGCCCGTATCGAGAAGGACGCAGGGTTTTGCGATGGGTAGCCCTGGTCACGCCTCGATATCGATGATCTCCACCTTGAGCACGCCGCGAGGCGCCTCATAGTCCACGATGTCTCCGACGGCATGCTCCATGAGAGCGGACCCCAGCGGAGAAGTGGGCGACATGACCGCCAGGTCGTCTCGCTTTTCTTCGATCGACCCGATCAGGTAGCGCTCACGGGCATCGTCACCCTCGAAGCAGATTGTGACGATCGAACCCGCACGCACCCTGTCGGTTCCGCCTGCCTCGACGATCTCGGCGTTTTCGATCAGAGCGGCAATATGGCGAATTCGTGCCTCTGTCTTGCCCTGTTCTTCCTTGGCGGCGTGGTAGTCGCCGTTTTCTGAAAGGTCGCCGAGTTCACGTGCCGCCTGAATCTTCTTGGCGATCTCGGCACGCCACACCGTCGTGAGTTCGGTGTGCTCTGCCACCAGCCGGTCGTATGCGGACTGCGAGAGATGATGTACGTCTGCCACGCCAGAGAGGCTAGCGACCAAGCGGAGAGGTTGACGTTTTCGAGCGAGGCGTCCACACTTGAATGCGATGTTCCGACCTCTTCACGCAACCTCGGTGATCATTACTTAGCGCATGCCGCTTCGCGGCGTGCGCTTCGAACCGTCCACATGCGTGGGCGGTTTTTTCATTGCGGGCCTGGGGTACGACAAAATCGGTAATCGGATTCAGAAATCTTCGGACGGAAGAATCCACGGACGGAAGAATCCACGGACACAGGAATCCACGGACACAGGAATCTACGGAGAGGTAGCCAAGTGGCGCACAGGGTTGGAGTTATCGGCGGGGACGGGATTGGGACAGAGGTCATCGCCGAAGCGTTGAAGGTCATTTCCGCGGCCGGGGTGGAACTCGACACCTTCGACTACGACCTGGGTGGTGCCCGTTATCTGCGTGACGGCATGGTTTTGAGTGACGCGATCGTTGATGAATGGCGTGGCCTCGACGCACTGCTGCTCGGTGCGGTGGGAACACCGGACGTTCCACCGGGCCTCATCGAGCGTGGATTGCTGCTCAAGATGCGCTTCGATCTGGACCTCTACATCAACCAGCGGCCGTTTGTGGCGCCGGATGGTTCGCACGATTTCATCGTGATTCGTGAGAACACCGAAGGTACCTACGCTGGCGAGGGCGGGTTTCTTCGCAAGAACACTCCCGCTGAGGTGGCCACACAGGGCTCGGTCAACACACGCTTCGGTGTGGAGCGCTGCGTACGCTACGCCTTTGAACTGGCTGACTCCCGTGAGCGCAAGCACCTGACGCTCGTCCACAAGACGAATGTGCTGACCTTTGCCGGAGACCTCTGGGAGCGCACGTTCAACGAGGTGGCAGCCGAATACCCCGGCGTCGAAACGGCATACAACCACGTCGACGCCGCTTGCATCTACTTTGTCGAATCGCCACAGCGCTATGACGTGATCGTCACCGACAACCTCTTCGGTGACATCCTCACCGACCTGGGTGGGGCAGTGTCCGGCGGTATCGGACTGGCCTCGTCGGGAAATCTCAATCCGGATCGCACGGGACCATCGATGTTCGAGCCGGTCCATGGCTCGGCGCCAGATATCGCGGGTCAGGCAAAGGCCAACCCCCTGGCCGCCATTCTTTCGGCAGCAATGATGCTCGAGTTCTTGGGCGAGAACGATGCGGCAGCTCGCATCCGCGCTGCATGTTCGGACACATCATCTCTTGTCGGATCCACCTCCGAGGTCGGCGACGCGGTCGCCGCTCGACTCTGAAGGGAAAGCAATGCCCATCACCCCCACACAAAAGATCTGGATGAACGGTGAGTTTGTCGATTGGGCGGATGCCAATGTCCACATCCTGACCCACTCTCTGCATTACGGGATGGGGGTTTTCGAAGGCATTCGAGCGTACGAGACCTCCGATGGTCCAGCGGTGTTTCGCCTCACCGAGCACATGGAGCGGCTGGAACGTTCGGCCAAGATGCTTGGGATGACCATGCCGTATTCGGTCGACGAACTCGTCGAGGCGGTCAAGGCGACGGTTGCGATCAACGAATTGAAGGCGTGTTACATCCGACCCATCGCCTATTACGGATATGGCGAGATGGGGCTCAACACGCTTCCGTGCAGTGTCGACGTGGCAATCGCCGTGTGGCCTTGGGGTGCCTATCTGGGTGAGGACGCAATGACCAAGGGTGTGCGGATGAAGATCTCATCGTGGACCCGCCATGACCTCAACACCATGCCACCGGCATCCAAGACCACGGGCAACTACGTCAACTCATCGCTTGCCAAGGTCGAGGCGCTCAATTCCGGTTATGACGAAGCGGTGATGCTCAGCCCACAGGGTTGGGTCAGCGAGTGTACGGGCGAGAACATCTTCATAGTGAAGAAGGGCGTTCTGGTGACCCCACCGTCGTCGTCAGGTGTCCTCGAAGGCATCACGCAGGACTCGGTCATGACCATTGCACGTGATCTGGGTTTCGAGATCCGTATCGACAACCTTTCCCGGACAGATCTCTACGTTGCCGAGGAGATGTTCGTCTGCGGTACAGCGGCGGAGGTCTCCGCGGTCAATTCGGTCGACGACAGGCCTATCCCGTGTCCGGGGCCGATCACCATGGCCATTGCCGATGAGTACGGAAAGGCTGTTCGGGGCCAGGCGGACCGATACAAGGACTGGTTGGAACATGTCCGGTGAATCTGACCGTGGACGCCTGCGTCAACCTGCCTCGGTGGAGGTCTTCGACACAACGCTTCGCGACGGCAGTCAGCTCGAGGGCATCTCACTCACCGTCGACGACAAGCTGCGCATCACCGAACAACTCGATCATCTCGGTATCCACTACATCGAGGGTGGTTGGCCCGGCTCGAACCCAAAGGACGACGAGTACTTCGAGCGAATCCGCACCGAACTGACACTGACGTCGAGCACCCTTGTGGCCTTTGGGTCGACGCGACGTGCAAAGGGACGTACGGACGACGACGCCACGCTGCGCAACCTCGTGGAGTCGCAGGCGCCCGTGGCCTGCATCGTGGGTAAGTGTTGGGACTACCACGTCACAGAGGCACTGCGGACCACCCTCGATGAGGGCGTGGCGATGGTTGCCGACTCGGTGGCGTTCCTGCGTAACTCGGGAATGCGGGTCTTCTTCGACGCCGAGCACTTCTTCGATGGTTATCGCAACAACCCTGAGTTCAGCCTTCGGGTGCTCGAGGCTGCCGCCACCGCGGGCGCAGAGGTCTTGGTGCTGTGCGACACCAACGGCGGCTCGCTGCCGTTCGATGTGGAGCGTGTGGTTGGCGAGGTGTTCGACTACTTCGGTTCTGACGTGGCGCTGGGCATGCACGTGCACGACGACACCGGGTGTGCGGTGGCGAACACCATTGCCGGTGTGCGCGGTGGCGCAAGCCAGGTGCAGGGCACCATCAACGGAATCGGTGAGCGGACCGGAAATGCGAACCTCTCCACGATCATCCCCAACCTCACGCTCAAGATGGGGGTGGCAACCCTTCCGGAAGGTCGTCTTGAACGGCTCACCTCGGTGTCGCACCACATCGCCGAAGTCGCAAACGTCACCTTGAACCCTCAGGCGGCCTATGTCGGTTCGTCGGCCTTTGCACACAAGGCCGGATTGCATGTCAGCGCCATTGCTCGTCGCCCCGACGCGTATGAACACGTGGATGCCAACCTTGTCGGCAACGGAACACGTTTTGTCGTGTCCGAGTTGGCGGGTCGCTCGACTCTTGAGATCAAGGCGCGCGAGTTGGGTTTGGAACTCGATGGTCGGGAGTTGGGCGACGTAGTCGACCAGTTGAAGCGCCTAGAGCACGAGGGCTATCACTTCGAAGCGGCCGATGCTTCCCTTGAGTTGCTCATGCGTCGGGCACAGGGCTGGGAACAGGACTTCTTCGAGGTCGAGTCGTACAGGGTATCGAGCTACCACCGCGAAGGTTCTGTGGCTCCGGGTGGCGGAATCGAGACCACGGTGGAAGCCACGGTGAAACTCCATGTCGCCGGTGAGCGCGTGGTGGCCGTGGGTGAAGGCAATGGCCCGGTGAACGCGCTCGACAAGGCGCTTCGCATCGCGCTCGATGGCCACCTTCCTGGGCTGGAACGGATCCATCTCACGGACTTCAGGGTGAGGATTCTCGACACGTCACACGCCACGGGTGCGGTCACTCGGGTGCTCATCGACTCAACCGATGGCACCGAGACATGGTCCACCATCGGTGTATCCGAAAACATCATCGAGGCCTCTTGGCAGGCCCTCGTCGACTCGCTGGTGTACGGCCTGCTCCACACTCCGTAGCCGGATTCGTGCCTGCCGACCCGAATTGAAGCTCGCTGAGAATCGGCCGGAGGCCGGTGGCCGACGTAGGCTGGTGAGCGTATGTCCGCTCCCAGATATGTTCCCGTCACGCCGGATGAGAAGCCCCGTGTCTATCGCTCGGCGCCGTGGACCGAAGCCGGATGGGTGACAGACCGCCCGGCGACGGTCAAGGGCCCATGGCCACGTGGACCACGTCTGGGCGATCCAGCACCGGACGCCGGGTTCGCCATGAAGCTCCTGCATGTCTTCGACGGAAAGCTGGTTCTGAAGTCCGGTGAAGACGAGCACGACGTCAGGGCGGGCATCACGCAGGTGGCGCTCAAGCGGTCGTCGCTGTTCGGCCGGGGACCGACGGTGACCGATGTGCGCATCGCCTTGACGATCTGGGGCTACCTGGTCGAACCGGATCCTGCGCTGATTGCGTTCCGCAAGCCGATTTTCGAAGCCGTGGGAATTCCCAATCACTACGTGATGAGACGTCAGGTGGCAGATGCGGTTCCGGCGGCGGTACTCCGCAAGACGCAGCAGGAGATCACCCGGATTGCCGCGTCCGACTGGCGTGCGCTCTTCCGGCCCTGAACCTCAGACCCGGCGTAGTGACCGGTCACGGCCACTTGGAGTTACGGGAGGATCTCCAGCGGTGTACCGGCCGGAATGGTCGACGCCAACTTCTCGATGATCTCGTTGGGAACTCGGATGCAGCCGTTCGACGATTTGGTTCCGACGAGTTGTGGCTGGTTGGTCCCGTGCATCGCTATCACGGGAAGACCCCCGTCGAAGAGATCCAAGTCCTCTGAGTAGCCGTTGGTCGAGAAAATCCACGGCCCATATGCGCCACCTGTGTACGACTGCGGAATCTTCTCGGAGATGAAGAACTGTCCCGTTGGGGTGCGAGTGTGATCCGTTCCGATCACCACCTGGGATTCCGCAATCAACCGGTCGCCTTCCCATGCCTTCAAGGTGAAGTTCGAGAGCGTGAGCTGCATGTGGAAACGGTGCTCGGTGAGTGTCACATCCGCGGCGCGGATCCAGCCTTCGGTTTCGTTGGGCCTGCTGGCGATTCTCACCTTCAACCAGTCGCCGTCTTCTTCGGTGACCACCATCACCAACGGGTTCTCGAAGAACGTCGGATTACTGAACGTCCAGCCATCGACATTGCGAGCACTTCCGACAGAGTTCAACCCGATTCGGGGAATCGGAGGATGGGTAACGGTGGTGGTAGTCGCTGGGGCATCAGTAGGGGCATCACGAGCAACAGCTTGGGCTTCGGCGAGTACCTCGTCCGTTATTGCCTCGTCAGCGGGGCAGATGCCGTCGGTGGGCATCCAGGGAACGGCGGTTGTCTCGGAAGTGGAGTCCCCGTTTGGACCTCCGTTGGAACCCCTGTTGGTATTCCCTTTGGATTCGATTGTCGTGTCGGTTGCGTCACTGAGGCAGTCAGCATCGGGAATCTCCTCAAATACCTGAAGTTCCGGAACCGCCGAAGTGGCCACGACGGTGGTGAACTTCGGCCTTGGAACAGTGGTGGTCGCAGGCAGTAGTTGGTCGCCATCGAGGGTGAAAGCGCTCCCCGCCGAGGCCTCCCGACCGGCACAGCCCGCCGCGGATACGATAAACATCGATGCGAGCAAGATGACGAAAACACGACGAAACACTGCTGCGATGCTAACCAGCCATCCCCGGGGTGACACAGCGTGACCATGTCGTAGCATCGACCCCGTGACACCTCCCACCATCAGAGCGCGCTTTGCACCTTCTCCAACCGGATACCTGCACATCGGTGGTGCACGCACGGCGCTGTTCAACTGGATGTTCGCCCGTCATCACGGTGGTGAGATGGTTCTGCGCATCGAGGACACTGACACCGATCGCTCGCGCCGCGAACTCATCGAGGTGATCTACCGGGCGCTCGAGTGGCTGGGAATCGACTGGGACGGCGAGCCCGTTCATCAGTCGGACAGAGCCGATTTGTACCGCGACGCGGCTCGCCGCCTATATGGGGCGGGCCAGGCGTACGCGTGTGACTGCACCCAGGACGAGGTGAAAGCCCGTGCGGAACAGCGGGGCGGAAAGCCTGGCTACGACGGCCATTGCAGGGACCGGGGGCTTACATTCGAAGAGGGTCGAGTTCTGCGATTCCGCACCCCCGATGAGGGAACCACCGCATTTGAAGACGTGATCCGCGGCCACATCAGCTTCGAGAACGCCGATCTCGAAGACTTCGTGATTGTGCGGTCGACCGGAGTCCCGATGTTCCTCGTTGCCAACACGGTCGACGATGCGGATATGGGAATCACCCACGTGATCCGGGGTGAAGATCTCATCAATGTGACCCCCAAGGTGCTTCTCATGCGCCAGGCTCTGGGTATCGAGGGTGTGCCGGTGTTCGCACACCTGCCGCTGATCGTGAACGACAAGCGTCAGAAGCTGTCGAAGCGTCGTGACGATGTGTCGGTGGGTGACTACATCGAGCGCGGCTACCTGCCTGAGGCGATGGCCAACTACCTGGCCACATTGGGTTGGGGCCCCCATGACGGCGTGGAGATCCGTCCGATGCCCGAGATCATCTCCATGTTTCGCCTCGAGGACGTGAACAAGGCGGGAGCGTTCTTCGACGTCAAGAAGCTGAATCATTTCAACGGTGAGTACATCCGCTCACTACCCACCCCCGAGTTCGTGAACCGGTCAACCCACTGGCTCTTCGACAAGGCACCGTGGCCAGCCGAGCGGTTCGACGCTGTTGGGTTCGAACGCCTTGCTGCATCGGTGCAGGAGCGCGTCGAAGTGTTGTCCGAGGTGCCCGGATACGTCGACTTTGTGTTTCTTGAAGAACCGGTCATCGATGACGCCTCGTGGAACAAGGTCATGGTGAAAGACCCGGAACAGGCCGCGATGCTCCTCGACGTCGGTGTGGAACTGTTCGCCGAGTGCGACTGGAATGCGACGACCGTCGGCGAGGCAGTTGCCGAATGGGCCGATGTCAATGACATCAAACGGCGAGTTGCCCAAGCGCCGATTCGAGTGGCGGTGACCGGTCGTTCGGTTGGTCCGCCGTTGTGGGAATCGCTCGAGGTGCTCGGTAGGGAAGAGACGCTGCGCCGGCTCCGGGCTGCCTTGGCCCGTCTCTGAAGCGCACATGGTGGGACGGAGCTTGGCCACGCCCAGACGCCTCAGGTGGTCGATGGTGGTCGTTCTGGGCTTGTTTGCGCTCATCGGCATGTACTTCGCTGTCACTTTGGTTCAGGTTTGGTGGGCGTCCGGACGTGATGACCGCACGCCCGCGGACGCGATTGTCGTCATGGGAGCGGCTCAATGGGACGGCCGACCATCACCGGTGTTCAAGGCCAGGTTGGACCATGCTGTGGGCCTGTACGAGCAGGGTGTTGCTCCGGTTGTGATCGTCACCGGTGGCAAGCAGGTTGGAGATCGCGTGACGCAGGGGTTTGCCGGTCTGGAATACCTGTTGGGTGAGGGTGTGCCTGAGTCCGCCATCAAGGTGGAGGTTGGTGGGAGCAACAGCTTCGAGGAGTTGTCCGCTTCGGCGGTGATCCTGCGAGAAGCCGAGATGGGAACCCGGGTGGTTCTGGTATCAGATCCCTACCATGCTCTGCGAATAAGGGGGATTGCGGGAGAGGTTGGCCTCGATGCCCACGTTTCGCCCACGGATACGGGAGCGTCTTTCGGCTCGTATGTACGTGAGGCGGCAGCGGTGGGTGTGGGCCGACTTGTCGGATATCGCCGTCTGGCCAGGTGGGCATGAGGGTTTTTCGAAAGCCGATGCGAATCGGTAGGATGTCGAGTCACCCATTCGGGGGTGGTGTAATTGGTAACACGGATGGTTCTGGTCCATTTGTTGGGGGTTCGAGTCCTCCCCCCCGAGCTCGTGTCGGCTCTCATTGTGAGAAGAGCAGGGCACGTCGCTACAATCCAGCGGTCCCGTTGATGGTCGATGACGGGAGTCCTGCCCCGTTCGTCTAGCGGCCTAGGACACCGGCCTCTCACGCCGGCAACACGGGTTCAAATCCCGTACGGGGTGCTCTCAGTCGTCGTGGTTATGACTCGGCGGTCAAGAATTGGCGGTTACCCGCCAGCGGCGACTTCGGTGTGGATTGCGGCAACACGCCGGGCGATTGTGTCCCACGAGTAGTAGCGCCGGATCTGCTCGTAACCGTTGTTCCCGCGCGCAATACGACCAGCAGAGTCCTCGACGGCCTCCACCAATGCCGCGCTCAGGGCGTCAAGGTCGTCGGGTGCGACCAGCCACCCGTTGGGTCGTGTGGCGTCGGTGTTCACGAAGGTGGGGGGTCCGCCGCTCCGGGTGGCGATGACGGGCAGTCCGGATGCCATTGCCTCCAGGTAGACCTGACCGAAAGGCTCGTCGGTGGAAGGTGCCACCATCACGTCTGCGCTGTTGAGTGCGTCGGGCAATTCGTCGTGGCCGCGCCACCCGGTGAAGAAGACACCTTCCACGCCCAGTTGGCGCGCCACGGTGACGGGGTGCTCGCCTTCCCATTCACCGGGGCTGCCACCCCAGATGACCAGCGGCACCGGCGTGGCCATCCGATGTCGGGCATCCGCGTACGCACGGACAAGTAGCGGTACGCGCTTGAAACCCAGGAAGCGGCCCACGAAGATCAACACCGGAAGCCGATCCCCGTTGCCGTCGACAAATGCCGCAAGGTCCTCTTCGTTGTAGCCGACAGAACCGACCCGGCCGGTCTCGTCCCACCCACGAGGGTCGCTCACCAGCCACTTCTTCCAGCGCGCAAGTATTCCGTCCTGCGATGCGGGTTTTCGGTCGAAGACGTTGGTGTCGACGCCGTTTGCCACGATCTCGACCCGCTGCGCATCCACGCCCAACAGACGAATGGCCTCGTCTCGGTCATGGGGTGAAATCGTGATGATCTTTTTGCTCGCTCTGGCGGCACCGACGAGACGCTTGGCCCACGGATCTGCGGGTGACAGCGTGTCGAGCATTTTCATCTCGGTTCCATGCAGGTGTGTGACTACGGGCCGATCAGGCCAAAGCTCACGGACAGCAAGGTGTTGCGGCGTGAGGTGATGGAGGTGGAACACATCGGTGTTGGCACATCCTGCATCGACGAAGGCGGAACGCCAGAGATCCATCTGCCTGCGTGTTTGGGCGTCGTTCAGGCTCGTGAATATCCGATCGGGAACACCATGGCGATCTTCATACGACGGGTGTATTGGAACCGGCGCGTCCATTGGGTCTTCACCACGGTCGAAAGCCTCGACGGCGGCGGTGTAGTCGATGGCGTGAACGTTCAGGTCGCCATAGAAGTTGGACGCATTGGACTCGCTGCCCACCGGTCCCAGTGAGCCTGTGACCAGGTCGATGTTCTCCCCGGCCCGCCTCAGGGCCGCCATCAGATATCGCACGACCTGGGCAGATCCACCCCTCGGATAGAAGAGCAGCCCCATGGTCACCCGCGTCATGTCGGGTCTCATGTCGCGTCCGACTTGATCGGATCACCCAGGCGAAGTGCTTCATCGACCTTGTCGCGGTTCTTGACCATCTGTCCCGAGACGAAGACGTATTCGATGCCGGCGGACATCTGAGCGGGATTGCGGACTGTTGACTCGTCGCTCACGGTTTCTGGGTCGAAGACGGTGATGTCCGCGTCTGCGCCGATCTGGAGACGCCCCTTCTTCCGTAGAGCTTTGCAGCGCCCTTCGAGGCGTTTGGCCGGAAGAATCGTCATCTTGGCGAGGGCATCGGTGAGGCTGAGTACGCCCTCATCGCGAACGTATCGACCCAGCAACCGTGAGAAACAACCGCTTGCTCTGGGGTGGTTGTTGTCGCCGGGTTCTGGAATGGCATCGCTACCCAGCATTATCCAAGGGACCTTCAGGCCGGTGACGACATCTTCTTCCGGGATGGCGTACGCGGCTACCAACTTGTTCTGACGTTGGTAGTAGTCGAAGTTGTCCTTGGTGATCCGCTCGCCGGTGCCCGGAATCTCCAGGTCTCCGTAGGTGATTCTGAAACGTTCCTGCCATCCGGGTGAAAATCGCTCGGATGCCAGCGTGGTCGCCCAGAAGTCATACGGGTACATGCACGCGGTCACGTCGAGTCCGCTGCCGCGGGCTTCGTCGATCTTGGCGATTGCCTCGCTCATCACGTGGGTTGCCATCGAGGTGATGTGAGCAACGTGGACGGCGGCACCTGTTTCTTCGCCCACACGTATCAACTCGTCGATTGCAGCGAGGCTGCCCTCTTCGGCGGTTCCGGGATACGAGTAGCGGATGTGGGAGAAGACCGGTAGACCGTGTGCTGCCGCAACCTCGGCTAGGGCCTTGATCTCTTTCTCGTCTACCCATGGCGTGTATTCGGGCTCGATGCTCAGCCCCAACCAACCGCTGCCAATGCCCTTCTCGAAGGCCTCGCTCAACCGCTTGATCTGGTTGTCATCGAGGCTCTTGGTGGGGAAGTCGAGTTCGACGCTGCGCATGTGGGAGTCGTCGAATGCGCCCCCGTAGTGAACGGGAGGCCGCTGGGCAGCGGATCCGTAGAACGAGAAGAACCCGTCCGCGGTGTTGTTGATCCCGTGCATGCACAGGTTCGTGGTCACGCCGTCGCCGATCTTGAACCAGGCCCCGTAGGCGTTGGGTTCGTACGACAACACGTCGATGAAACCCGGCGCGACCACCAGGCCGGAGGCGGCGGTGGTTGCCTTACCGTGTAGCTCGTTTGTGGAGATTGCGCAGATGGTCTTGCCGACGAGGCCGACGTTGGCAACCATGTCGTACCCACTTGCGGGGTCGATCACGCGACCCCCGACAATGACGTGGTCGTACACGAAGCCGTCAGGGGGCGGGGCCTCCGCTCCCTCGACACTTGCCGGGGTGTCACGACGTGGTGTGTCCGTGGGTTCCGAAGAGGTGTTGTTTTCTGCCACTGGAACCGATTGTCGAGTATGGACACCGGTGCCACCGACCTTGTTCAGAAGGACGGCGTTTGTGGCGACGAACCCTGCTGTTATCAGCAGTTTGCGACGCGTTGGGTTGGGAGGCCCGGGCGTGGGTCGGTCGTTTTCCACGGCCCGGAAAGGCTAGCTGCGGCTCGGCGATAAGTCAGACCGTCGTGAGAGGTCGGGTGGTACTCTCCACCCGAACGGGTTGCTCTGAACCCCACGGATACTCCGGCAGGTCGCTGTGGCATGGTTTGAGAGGGAATTCATTGCGGTTCCCGACGACAAGAAGGATCAGGTCGTCTTCAAGTGGCCCGATGTGAATCTCCGCAAGGGGAGTCGTGCCATCGTCGAGGCTGATCAGATGGCCGTGTTCATGAACAAGGGCGAGGTCATCGGAACCCTCGGCCCGGGCCAGCACCGTATCGATGCCGATGAGATCATCGGCCTGGGTGCGCTCATCGACAAGGTGACAGGTGGCAATGCCTACCGGGCCGAACTCTTCTTCTGTGGCACACGGGAATACGCCGGTGAACCGTTCGGCGGGCGGATCGACAACGTCCAGGATCCACAGACCGGCAATATCGTGACCCTGCGGGTTTTTGGCGAGTACTCCTACAAGGTGATCGACCCCACCAAGTTGATCCTCAACCTGGTTGGCACCATCGACGTCGAGAACAACGATGCAATCACCGATTGGGTTGAACAGCAGATGCTCAAGGTGATGCGCACCGAGGTGACTCGCCAGATCGTCCGCAATGGTTGGCCGATCCTCGGCCTCTCAGCGTTCACTCCTGAAATTGAACAGGCCGTGATCGATGCCACGAATGTCGCTGTCGATTCGTACGTAATGTTCGTCGCCCGGCTGGGTAATTTCGACATCAACCTGACCGACGAGGACGAAGCGACACTCAAGAAGCTTGCCAAGGACACCGCCTACAGTCGTTTGGCTGGCGGGTTCAACCAGTATGCGGCTGGTGAGGCGCTTCTCGGCGCCGGTGAGGGAATGGCCAAGGGTGGAGGCGGAACCCAGGCGGCATTCATCGGCATGGGTATGGGCATCGGCCAACAGATGACCCAGCCTCCGCAGCAGGGTCCCGTTCCTCCACCCGCACCCGGATTTGCCGGTGGCGGTGGCGGATATGCGCAAGCGCCGACCGGTGGGCCGGTGTGTCCGACCTGTCAGGCACAGAACACTCCCGGCGCCAGGTTCTGTTCCAGTTGCGGTGGTGCCATGGCTCCGGCCAAGAAGTTCTGTACCGAATGTGGTGGTGAGATCGAGGCTGAGGCCAAGTTCTGCGCCAACTGCGGTGCCCAGCAGGGCGTAGCCGCTAAGGCTGCTGCTACCCCAGAGGCTCCCGCTCCACAAACTCCCGTACAGCAGGCCCCCTCAACGCAATCCGACGTGCCCCAGAACGACACCGCGCAACCCGGGTCTCCAATGGGTGACCAACCGCCAGCGGAGCCGGAAGCCTGACCACGATGATCGTCGCCTACACCGAACTTCTGACACTCGTTGCGCGAATTGCGTTGCGGGCCGGTGGAGGTACGGGCGGCGGCCACAGCGGTGGTGGATTCAGCGGTGGTGGCGGTGGTTTCAGCAGTGGTGGTGGGTACAGCAGCGGTGGTGGATATAGCAGCGGTTCACCAGGTGTGGGTGGCTTGATCTTCGGGATCTTCTGCATCGCCTTCGTCTGGGTGATCATCGCCTTGGTCACGCGGGCCGCGAAGCACTCCGGGCCAGTATTGGCTGGTGGAATAGCGGGGGGGTTGGCTGCCGCCGGTGCTCGGCCGTCCACATCGTCAACGGGATTGTTCCTCGATGGCACCGACGAAGCGTCGCTGCACCAGACAACCCTTGCGGAGCTGAACGCTGGCATCGAAGCAATTCGAGCGCACGATCCCGCCTTCGATCCAAATGCCTTCACGGCGCTGGTGAACCGGGCGTTCTTTGCCATCCAACAGGGTTGGACCGAACGCAAGCCTGACCTGACACGACAGGTCATGGCCGATGGCATCTGGCAGGCGCACAAGTTCCAGATCGAGCAGTACATCGCGCAGAACAAGCAGAACGTGCTCGAGAACCTGGCTATTCAGAACACCAACCTGGTGGCGGTGAGCGTCAGTGGCGGTTACGACACGATCATGGTCCGGTTCTTCGCTTCGTGCGCGGACTACGACATCGACCTCGGCAACAAGAACAAGGTCGTACGAGGGTCCAAGAACATCGAGGAGTGGTGTGAGGACTGGTGCTTCCAGCGATCTTCGGGCGCCACCACCAAGGTCGAGGGTGGAACCTTCGCCAAGAAGTGCCCCAACTGCGGTGCGCCTCTCGCTGTGGATCTTGCGGGAATCTGCGACTACTGCAGAGCCCCGATTATGGGCGGCCGTTACGACTGGGTGCTCACGCGCATAGAGCAGCTGCCAAGCTGGGAGTACGGCAAGGCGTCGTTACCCCGGTAGCAGGTTTGCCCGGTTGACACGTTGCTCGGTTGCCAGGGTCTTTTGGCTGAAACGGTTTTCAAGGTAGGTCGATAGCGAAATGCACATGCTCTATGTCGAAGCCATCACGCTTGCGTACGACATTGTCTTGCGAGCCGGTGGCGGTACGGGCGGTGGCCACATTTCGAGTGGTGGTGGTGGATACAGCGGCTCGAGTGGCAGCAGTGGAGGTGGTTGGGGTGGTGGCTACAGCAGCAACAGCTATAGCTCGTCAAACGGTGGAAGCTACTCGTCGGGAGAGTTCAGCCTCAGCGGACTCCTGCTCGGCGGTGCGGTCTTTTTGGCGGTAATGCTCGGCCCACCCCTGATCAAGGCATGGTTCAACTCCGGGAAGATTTCCGCGGGCGGTATTGCCGGTGGTTTGGCCGCTCCCGACGAGCGACCCGCCACGTCCTCCACGGGCCTGTTCCTCGATGGAACAGATGAAGCGTCGCTGCGCCAGGCAACGCTCACAGAACTGAACGAAGGTATCGAAGCCATCAGGGCGCACGACCCCGACTTCGATCAGGCGGCGTTCACAGCCCTTGTCGGCAAGGCGTTCTTTGCCATCCAACAGGGATGGACCGAACGCAATCCCGAGCTGACCCGTCAGGTCATGGCTGACGGTATCTGGCAGGCGCACAAGTTCCAGATCGAGCAGTACATATCGCAGGGCAAGCAGAACGTTCTCGAGAGCCTGCGGATTCAGAGTACCAATCTCGTCGCCGCCAGCGTCAGTGGCGGTTACGACACAGTCATGGTGCGGTTCTTCGCAGCGTGTGCCGATTACGACATCGACCTGGCGGACGGCAACAAGGTTGTACGAGGGTCCAAGAACATCGAGGAGTGGTGCGAAGATTGGTGCTTCCAACGCTCTTCGGACGCCACCACCAAGGTCGAGGGTGGAACCTTTGCCAAGAAGTGCCCCAACTGCGGTGCGCCTCTTGCTGTGGATCTGACCGGTACCTGCGACTACTGCAAGGCTCCGATCATGGGTGGCAAGTACGACTGGGTACTCACTCGCATCGAGCAATTGCCCAGTTGGGAGTTTGGCAAGGCGTCAATACCTTCGTGAGCCGAGTCGCTGTCCCACCGTGCCGTCGATCCGGTCAGAATGTGATCAGACACCAGGTCGGATATCAGGTCAGAAGTTCTCGTCGTTGTACTGGGTCAGTGCAGAAGTGGTGTTGTCGGCAGCGGTCCGTACCGCATCAGGTGGTGCGGTGTTCTTGAAGGTCATCGATTCGATTGCACCACGCATGGCAACCCGTACCTGCTCGTAGGGTCCGATGAGTGGGCCGGGGAAGTTCGGGTCCACGCCGTTGAGCAATTCGTCGTAGGCGAGTGCGAGCCATCGGCCCGAGAGAGTCTGAGTCTGGTTCTCTTTCACTCTCGGATCAGAAGCGGCCGACACGCGGTAGGGCAGATATGAGGCTTCGAGATTCCAGGTGACCTGAGAGTCCAGCGAATTCATGAAC
>CAYQFM010000019.1:0-18726 GCA_964416735.1 uncultured Iamiaceae bacterium
CCCATGTCGTCTCGCCGTCGCTCATGAGCACGATCCGGGCCGGTGCCGGAGTCTCGTCGGGATCTGTCGGCACGCTGGCAATTGCCTCGAGACTGGTGAATATCGCCTCGCCGATCGCGGTGCGCTCACCCAACTGAATGTTGTCAATCGCGCGGTTGATGGCCTCACGGTCGGTGGTGGGAGCGACCTTGAGCGACGCGTTCCCGTTGAAGGTGACCAGGCCGAGGTTGATCTTGGGGGGAAGCATCTCCGCGAAGGACTTTGCGGCCGCCTGCGCAGCTTCGATCCGGTTCGGGGCGACGTCGGTCGCCTGCATCGACAACGAAGTGTCGATTGCCATGATGATTGTCGCCCGTTCGCGTGGCACCCGACGTTGAGCGGTGGGTCGGGCAATGCCGACAACCAGTACGGCAAGGGCGAGCAGATACAGGCCGGCAGGAACATGCCTGCGCCACCCGGGCCGCTTGGGGGCGACCGAGGCCAGGAGGTCGACGTTGGTGAAGCGGACAGCATACGACCTGCGACGGAGTTGAACCAGGACATAGGCGGTGCCCAGAAGGGCCACTGCAACGAGGAGCCAGAGCCGATCGGGCGCCAGGAAGTTCACGGCTCCGAGATTCGTGGTTCCGAGGTTCACGGCTCTGAGGTTCGCTGTACCAAAGATCATCGGTTCGCCCCAGCGATCGTTGCGCGACTCATCGCCTCCATCCGTTCTCGCCGCAGAGTAACGAACCGAACCATGTCCACCAACCAGTCGCGGTCGGTTCGAAGTGTCAGGTGATCGGCTCCGGCTGTCCGGATCCGCCCGGCGATGTCAGCCCGCTGTGCGGCTGCGGCGGTTGCATATCGCTCCCGTGTCGGTCCGTGGGCAGTCTGGATCTCTATGCGTGCTCCCGTCTCGGGATCCACGAGTTCGAGCAGCCCTACGTCGGGAAGTTCCAGTTCGCGTGGGTCCACGACCTCGATGGCGAGAACCTCGTGATGTGCAGTCATTGCCCGCATCGAGCGGTCCCACGGTCCCTTGTCCAGGAAGTCGGACACGACAACCAGCAGGGCTCTGCGTTTCATGGTGGAGCGTGCCCTTTCGATCCCAACGGCAAGATCGGATCCGCCGGAATGATCGTCGCGCGCCGATGTGATCACCCGTTGGAGCAGCGCCATCATGTTTGGTCGGCCGCTCCGTGGTGGGACCGTCACCGCACGGCCGCCTTCGAGGATGATCGCTCCGAGGCGGTTGCCGGTCCGAGCCGTCAGGAATCCGATTGCCGCGACAGCAGCCACCGCGAGATCCCGCTTTTCGCAGCGAGCGGTGCCGAAGTCGAGGCTGGCGGATGCGTCCATAACGATCCATGTTTCGAGCTCGCGATCAGCGATCGTCTCACGCACGTGGGGTACCTGCATCCGCGCCGTCACGTTCCAGTCCATCCGTCGCACGTCGTCGCCCGGTTGGTATTCGTGGGTCTCACCCAGTTCAGTTCCGTGACCCGGAACCAGACCGCGATAATCGCCGTGCAGCATCCCGTCGAGGCGGCGGGTGATGGTGAGGTCAAGACGCCTGAGGACCTCGGCCGCGGGCGTTCCGGTGATGCTCGGTGGCGCCGTTGGTTCGCCGAGCAGGCCGGAAGCACCCTCGGCGGTTGTCGTCACGGAGCTACCGGCCACGCGGGTGGGGTCTGGTCGCCATTTGGATCACCGGGAGTTGAAGTGGTCGGTGTCGATGTGGTCGGTGTCGATGTGGTCGGTGTCGATGTTGTTGGTTCGGGTGGTTGAAAAACCGGAGCAGCCGAGCGGTTAGCTGGTGGCTGGGGAAATGGTGGGTGGTGTAATGGCGATGGCGATGGCGGGGGCGATGGTGGCGGTGGAGCCGAATGTCGTGGGACAACGTGCTGGGATGGTGTGATTCTCGGTGCGGGCACCGTCGAGAGAAGTCTGGCGAGAATCTGCTCGACGCTCAGCCCCTGAGCGAGGGCCTCGTATGAAAGAACCAGGCGATGGCGCAGGATGTCCGGCGCAACATCGAACACGTCCTGTGGGAGTGCGTAGTTGCGTCCTCTCATCAGGGCCAGAGCGCGTGCCCCGGCCACGAGACCGAGGCTTGCGCGTGGGCTTGCGCCATATGCGAGAAGTTCAGTGAGTTCGCCAAGGCCAAAGTCCGCCGGCGTCCTCGAGGCAAGGACCAGACTTACCGCGTATTCGACCACACCGTGATCCACGTAGACGGCGTCGGTGGCGGATTGCAGTGCGCCGAGTTCGTCGAGTGAAAGAACCTGGTCGGCGTGTGGTGGGTCGACGCCCATCCGCTTGACGATCTCGATCTCCTCGAGTGGCCCGGGGTAGCCGATCACGATCTTCATCAGGAACCGGTCGCGCTGCGCCTCTGGAAGTGGGTAAACCCCCTCGGACTCGATGGGGTTCTGCGTTGCCATCACCAAGAATGGTTCCGGAACGCGCCGTGTTGTTCCTCCCACTGAGATCTGGTGTTCGGCCATCACCTCCAGCAGGGCTGATTGCACCTTCGCCGGTGCACGGTTGATCTCGTCGGCCAAGATGAAGTTGGCGAAAATCGGACCCCATTCGATATCGAAGGTCTCGGTGGATGCGCGGTAGATGCGTGTTCCGACCAGGTCTGCGGGCAGTAGATCCGGGGTGAACTGCAGGCGGGTGTACTTGCCACCGACCACCGAAGCCAAGGTCTCGACCGCCAGCGTCTTGGCCAGACCGGGAACCCCTTCGAGAAGGCAGTGTCCCCGGGCCAGTAGGCACACGATGAGCTTCTCGATGGCCTTGTCCTGTCCGACAATGACTTTCTTGATCTCAAAGAGGGCGTTCTCGAGGAGCTCATGCGGCGGCCGGGTCGCCACAGGAGCGGTGTCGATGATGGTGTGGGGATCCGGACTGGCCATTGGCTGCATCAGGTGGGTTTCCTTGGAAGACGGATGGATGGTTCTGGGCGACCCGACAACGTGATTCTGTCCTCGACAGGGCCGATCCCGTTCTGGGAGGAGTGGAACGGGATCGGCCGTTCGTCAATTGGACACTAAGTGAGCGAAGATCAACATAAAGCAACGAAGCACCGTTGTCGTGGCGGTGCCCACGCGGGCGTGAATGAAGCGGTACCGTCGGGGCATGCGTGTGCTCGTCGTGGACGACGAGGTCGAACTGAGTGACGCCGTGGCGCGCGGCCTGCGCCGTGAAGGTTACGCGGTAGATGTGGCGCCCGACGGTGAAGAAGCGCTGTTCAAATTGACTCTGAACGCGTATGACCTCGTCTGTCTCGATGTGACCATGCCGGGTATCGACGGATATGAGGTCTGCAGGCGGATTCGGCAGGATCCGTCGATTGTCTCTCAACCTCGGGTGATGATGTTGACAGCTCGCGACAGTCTCGAAGACCGCGTCACAGGCCTCGATACCGGAGCGGACGACTACCTGATCAAGCCATTCGCTTTTGCCGAGTTGTCGGCCCGTGTCCGGTCGCTGTTGCGTCGCGATGCCTCCTCTCCGACTTCGGTGTTCACAGTGGGTGAAATCGAACTGGACGACGTCCGACATGTCGCGTCGCGCGGTGGCCGCGCCCTGGATCTGACCGCCAAGGAGTTCGCACTTCTGCGGTACTTCATGGTCCATGTCGGCGAGGTCCTGTCGCAGGAGACGCTCCTGGAACACGTATGGGATGAGTTTGCCGACCCTTTCACCAACACGGTGCGCGTCACCGTGGGTACCCTGCGCCGGAAGTTGAATTCTGACGATGGTTTCCAGCCCATCGAGACTGTTATCGGTGTCGGGTACCGCTTCCAAGAGGCCCCATGACTGGTTCATCGGGTGCCGGGTTCGGTTCGATCCGATTCCGCATGGCGGTTGTCTATTCGGTCGTCCTGTTCGGATTGGCGTCTCTCGTTCTGTCGGTGATCTACCTTGGCCTGGCCCACTCCCTGTCCAAGCAGACCGTAACCAGAGACGTCTCGGGGATCGGCTGGACCCCGCGCGGGGTTCCGTTCAGATTTGAGACCCAGCAGGTTGACCAGTACCTCTACATAGAGCGGGAAGCGAATGCCCGAGCTCTCCAAACGCTGCGCCGCTACACGGCAGGCTCGCTACTGGTTCTGTTCGCTTCATCGGTGGGGGTCGGTTGGCTTGTGGCCGGGCGGATCCTGCGACCGATAGGCCACATCACCGATGTGGCTAGGGACATCGAAGCCACCGATCTGACCCGTCGTATTGCAATGGGTGGCCCTGATGACGAGTTGCGTCAGTTGGCCGACACTTTTGACGGCATGCTCGCCCGTCTCGACGAGGCGTTCGAGGACCAGCGTGAGTTCATTCATGAGGCGTCTCACGAACTGCGCAATCCGTTGGCGGTGATGAGGACGAATCTTGAAGTGACCCTCGCCGACCCGAAAGCAACCGTTGAGGAGCTCCGCCATGCGGCCGAAGTTGCGCAGCGCTCAGCAGAGCGGATGGGACGCCTGGTCGATGATCTCCTTGTGTATGCGCGCCGCGGGGTGCTCTCACACCACTGTGCGGTATTGGACGCTTCGATCATGGTTCGCGAAGCGGTGGATGAAGTTCAACCGTTGGCTGCAGGTTCGGGTATCACGGTCGATGCCCAAGCGGTTGAAGGGCTGTGGGTCGACGTTGACCACATGGCCATGCGCCAAGCCCTCGGCAATCTGCTGGTCAATGCACTTGAAGCCAGTCCGCCAAACTCCGTCGTGACTGTTCGAGGTGATCTTGTCGAGCAGTGGGTTCGATTGTCCGTGGATGACCAAGGGCACGGCGTTGCCGATGAGGACAGAGACCGGATCTTCCAACGGTTCTGGCGAGCAGACACCAATGACCAAGGCGGCACGAAGCACAGCGGATTGGGTCTTACCATCGTGCGCCAGGTGGTCGAGGCGCACGGAGGACGTGTTGAACTAGGCAGTCGTCAAGGCCGGGGAGCCTCCTTCGTCATCTGGCTCCCAGTGGCCCCTCGACCGCGTTGATCGCGACGGTGCCGTTGCCACGCCGCACGAAGAATTTGGTGTGCGTATCTTTGGGCCCGTTGGGTCTTTGGTAGATGGCTCCTGCGTCGACGGGGAACCCGCACGGCTCCACTTGTACTCAGGCAACGTCGTGACCGTCCACCACGTGTACCCGATGTTCGACACTTCGAGTCGCAAGCGGGCGAGCATCGTCTTGCAGACGCCGTGCATGTGGCCAACGATCTCGGTGGACTTGCTCGTGACCTGCGCACGGTTTGAACCACCCCCGCGATTGTGGCGAGTGATCTCCGCCTGATCGAGTTGTCCTTGGTATTCGTGTACCAAAGGTTCCCGTCACGCCCAGCCGATCCAACGCATATCGCGTCCGATACCGTGTCGGTCTCATGGAGACCGTAGACCGACCCAGATCAAGACGCTTGGCGATAGCGGCCGTGCTGGCAGGCGCACTTGTAGCGGTGATGGTGGGTTTCGTGGTTCTAACCGATTCCAGGGATTCTGGGGATTCGAAGACTGATTCATCAGAACCGGTGGCATTGTGCAACCGACACGCCGAACTCTGTGACCGTCGATTCGACGAGGTTGCCTACGCTGCCACGCACAACGCCATGGCGGTGGAATCACCACCCGGTTGGTTGATTCCCGAGCAGTCCGATTCGATCCCGACGCAACTGGATCAGGGCGTCCGGGCACTTCTCGTCGATGTGTGGCCCGGGCGAGAGTCCGGTTCGATTGTCATCACGGACGCCGACAGCCGAACCCTCGCACGTCAGATCGTGGAAGAGGATTTTGGTGGGGCTGCACTCACCGCTGTAGCAGGGTTGTCCAACCGATGGGCTGGTTATCCTGAAGGACCGGCGTCGTTATTCCTGTGCCATGGCCTGTGCGAACTCGGCTCAGATCCGTTTCCCACCATGCTCGATGAGTTACGTGATTGGCTCAAGGCGAATTCCAGTGAAGTCGTCACGCTATTCATCGAAGATCACGCCGACGCCCGAGATATCGCCGACGACATCATCGAGGCGGGCCTCGAACCCATGATCGCCACACCGCCTGAACCGGGTGAGCCTTGGCCAACACTGGGCGAAATGGTCCGGTCCGGGCGCCGTCTGGTCGTGGCGGTCGAGGCCGGGGAGCCGCCACCGAATGCGCCATGGTTGGTGAACGGCTTCACGATGACCCAGGACACCCCCTACACATTCCGTAGCGTCGACGAGTTCAGTTGCGCTCCCAACCGTGGACCCGAGACGGCCTCGTTGTTTCTCGTCAACCACTGGATTGCTGGAGCAACGCAATTTGCGGCCAATTCGAAGGTTGCGAATGCATCCCCTGTGCTGGGAGATCGGATGCGGCAGTGTCGTGAGGAGCGTGGACAGATTCCGAACTTCGTGGCGGTGAACTTCGTCAGTCTCGGCGACACCTTTGCAGTGGTGGACGAACTCAACGGTGTGAACTGATTCTCAGCCCGGGGACGGTGCGGCGCAGTCAACAGTGCCATACGAGAGCAGTACTAATGGCTATACTCAAAGTATGGCCAAGGTGATGGTCTCGATCTCTGATGATCTGCTTGCCGAAATTGACAATGAGGCAAAGCGACGGGAAACCAGTCGTAGTGCGTTCCTTGCTGCCGCAGCCGTGCGCGAATTGTCCCGCCGAGACGCCAATCTGGTTGATCAGGCCGTGCAACGCTCATTGAAGCGTTTCGAGCAGATGGGTGCTATCGAGTCGGAGGACTTGATTCGCAGTGATCGTGATTCACGCCGTTGACAGCTCTGCTGGTTGACACGTCGATTCTGCTGAAGTGGTTTCACGAACAAGGTGAAGCACAGGTACAGGAGTCTCGAACTCTCCTGGCTTCGCACGTGGCTGGCGAGTTGAACGCGCTGATCCTCGACTTGGCGATCTATGAGATTGGCAACGTTCTACTTCGCTCGCTGCACTGGGATTCAACGGCGGTGGCAGATCAGCTCGACGACCTCGAAGTGATCATAGGGCCTGCGATTGCGATGACAAGTGAGTGGTTCGGACATGCCGCCCACTTGGCGAACGCTCATGGTTTGTCGTTCTACGACGCCAGTTGGGCCGCTGCGGCACAGAAACTCGACGTGGTTCTGGTAAGTGCCGACAAGAAGCTGATTTCAAGTGGTCTGGCAGAGTCGCCTGCCGACACGGTCAAACGGCTTCGACTCGGTGGGTTGGCGTAAGTCCCCGATACGTCAACCGGCCGAAGCGCCTCCGATGTCGGAAGTCTGTTCCGATGTCAGAAGTCTGTGTTGCTTACGTCGGCTTTAGTTGGGATTGCGTACCGTCACGGATGAGAGTTGCACGATCTCTGCCAGGACGTGGTGAATGTGAGCATGTCCAATCAGACAAGGAGAGCCGACCATGACCGATCCATCGGATCCCAACCCACAGCCAACATCTCCATCGAACGATCCGCTTGCGACCGCATCTCAACCGACGGAACCCCAACCGACGGAACCCCAACCGACGGAACCCCAACCGACGGAAACCCTGGCGAGTGCCGTGCCGGGTGATGCCATGGGTTCAGCCGCTCCACCACCACCACCTGCCGCCGACGCCGACGCCGACGGAGGGTCAAGCTGGCGTTCGAACCTGGCTTGGCCGGTTCTGGGCGCTGTGGTTGCCGCGCTCGTTCTGTTTGGTGCGGGATATGCCGTTCGGGGATTCACCGACGACGGCTCCACCCGCAAGTACACGGCTGACCGGTTTGACGGTGACTTCCGTGATGAGTGGCAATCACGACGCAATGTGATGCGCCAACACGGCGAGGAGCGAAGGAACAACCGGGATGACCGACGTGACGAGCGACGGAAAGACCGCCATCAACGCATGGATGACTGGACTGAGCGACGCGAAGGGCAGAAGTCGGGACAGCAGAGCGGGGGCGATGGGCAGAGCAATCCGGGAACCACAACCTCACCCGATGCCGGAACCGGCGACGCTGGTAATCCCAATGCAACGTCGCCTGACGCCGTAACGCCTGCTCCCTGACGTCCAACCGTCACCGGTAACTCAGAGCGACTTTTTCGCAGCGGTCAACTCACAGCAACACAACTAACTCGCAGCAACACAACTTCACGAAACCAATCACAGGTGACCACGCATGAATGAACCCTGGAACTCCACGCCACCCCCAGCACCGCCACTCACTGGACCTCTGACCGACCCGTCGCAAGTTGTTCCGCCGTTTCAGGTTCCTGGGGCCACGAGTGTGATCTCGCCTGGATCATCCGACGATGCCGGTACCACCTTTGGCTCACGGCCGGATGGTTCATGGCCGGATGGTTCATGGTCGGATGGTTCATGGTTCGACGGCAGTGCACCCCAACCGGGCCCACCGACGGCAGGATACGGGTTGTGGTCTGAGCAGGCTCACGTTGGATTTGGTAGCGGTTCAGGTGCTGGACAAGGTCTCACACCGAACAAGCGACGCAATCCCCGATGGCAGATTCTGGCGGTGGTCGTCGTTGCCTTGGCCATGTTGGGCACGGGGTTTGTGGTTCGTGGGCTCGTCGGAGAGGGCTGGAGTAACGGCACGGAGCAGGCAACCGTGGGAGCCAGCACCGACAGCTCGAATGCTCCAGCCGCCTCGGATGCAACATCGGACGACTCGACAACATCCGGAAGAGCCGCATCAGATACTCGGATCGTCCCGAGTGACACCGATGAACCCGTTGCTGCGGTAGCCGAGGCGCTCAGTCCAGCGGTGGTGCAGGTTCAGACATCGGACGGCCTTGGTTCGGGGGTCATCTACGACCAGTCGGGGTTGCTGATGACAAACGCCCACGTTGTCGGTAGCTCGACTTCTGTCATCGTTTCGCTGAGTGACGGGAGCCGCCACGAAGCAACAGTGTTGGGTGCCGATGAACATACCGATATCGCGGTGGTCCAGATCGCTGATGCTGAGGGGCTGACCGTTGCTTCGCTTGCTTCGGAAGCGCCCAGGGTTGGCCAGATGGCCATTGCACTGGGAAGTCCGTTCGGTCTCGACGGCACCGTCACCCAGGGCATCGTCAGCGCCGTGGATCGTCCGGTGGACAACCAATCCGGCTCAGCGGTGAACATGATCCAGACGGATGCTCCCATCAATCCGGGTAATTCCGGTGGTGCGCTTGCCAATCGCAACGGTGAGGTGATCGGCATCAACTCGTCGATCTACAGCCGCAGTGGTGACAACAGCGGAATTGGCTTCGCGGTACCGATCGCAACCGCCAAGTCCGTTGCAGACAAGATCGTGAACGGTGGCTCTCTCGAGAAGGCGGGGCTGGGTATTTCCGGTAGTGACTCGCCGTCGGGTGATCCGGGTGCCTATGTCCAGACCGTCGTGTCTGGGGGAGCGGCAGAAGCGGCCGGGTTGGCTCAAGGCGACTTGATCACCGCAGTGGACGGCTCCGCCATAAAGAACATGGAAGCTCTGAGGGCAATTATCGGGTCGCACTCGCCCGGTGACGAGATAACCGTCACGTTCGTCCGCAACGGTCGTTCGACTACGACCCGGGTGACGCTTGGCTCGAGTGAGTCTGTTCAGCGTGAAGTCTCCGGTAGGAGTTGGATTTTCGGAAATTGAACATCTCTGTGATTTGAGTGTCATCACACCCTCTCCGGGAAGGTCGTCAGACTCTGCCACTAGGCTGAATTGATCATGACAGCTCTAATTCTGGTGGCAGTTCTGGGTCTCGTGGTCGGTATCGCGTTCGGTCTCGTGACCGTCCGCCGCCGTCGAAACGCTCTCGAACCGGCGTCGGGTGCTCCCCGGGTTCCCCCAGGAGTACTTGCAGATCTGGAGGAGGCCAGGTCAACGGTTGGACAACCCGTCGAAGAGACGGCGGATGAAGCACTGGCGGAGGCCGTAGACGAAGCTGTAGCGCCGGTTGAGGCAGAAGCCGTCGTTGCGGAGGCCGAAGCGATTGCGGCGGAGGCCGCGGCTCCGGTCAAGCCCAGGTTCCGCGACAGGCTCACCAAAGCTAGAGGCCTCCTATCTAATTACGTGTCCGCAATCACGGGTCGCGGAGCAATAGATGACGAGACCTGGGACGACCTCGAAGAGGCTCTGATCCGTGCCGATGTCGGCGTCGACACGACCGGAGAGTTATTGGAGAACCTTCGTGCCAGAGTCGCCGAGGAGAAGTTGACCGAGGGCGAGCAGTTGTTGGACGCGCTGAAAGAAGATCTGAAGGCCCGCCTGTCCGGCTTCGACCTGGATATGAACCTGGTTGCCGAAGGGCCGTCGGTCTGGCTGTTCGTGGGCGTGAATGGCGTGGGAAAGACGACGACCATCGGCAAGCTGGCAAAACGCGAGATCGATTCCGGCACCAAGGTGATGCTGGCAGCGGGTGACACTTTCCGCGCGGCGGCTGCCGAACAGCTTGAAATGTGGGCGGAGCGAGCGGGAGCAGAAATTGTTCGCGGTGACGAGGGTGGGGACCCCAGCGCCGTGATCTTCGACGCGGTGGAGCGCGCCGCCGCACGCGACATTGAATTGGTGATGGCGGACACCGCTGGTCGTTTGCACACAAAGACGAATCTCATGGAGGAACTGCGCAAGGTCCGGCGAGTTGCCGACAAGGGCCCGGGCACCGTTGCAGAGGTGCTGCTGGTCATTGATGCCACCACCGGGCAGAACGGACTCGTTCAAGCCCGACAGTTCACTGAAGCTGTCGAGGTGACCGGTGTTGTTCTCACCAAACTCGATGGATCTGCCAAGGGCGGCATAGTCGCTGCGATTCAGTCCGAACTGGGGATTCCGGTGAAGCTCGTTGGGCTCGGGGAGGGGGCGGAAGACCTGGTGCGGTTCGATGCAGATGAGTTCGTAGAGGCTCTGTTCTCGTGACCGCCGCTCGCAGTGCAGCCCTTGTCGTGTCGACCGGGGTGGTACGCCATCGCCGCGGATTGTTTCAGTTGGCCCGATCGCTAGTGATGCTGCCACTGCGAATTGCCAGTACCGCTGGAAGATCGTTCTTGTTCACGGCGCTGCTTCCATTGAGAGTTGTCAGAGGTGCAGCCAAGGCTGCAGTGCGCGTTTCGCTGATGCCGCTGCGGTTCGTTGCGCTGTGGATGCGGTTGATGCGTTTACGGGGGATATTGCTGTTCGTGGTCGGCTTCGCCGCGGGAATGCTGCTCACCCCATGGCCCGGTCGTGTGCTGCGGGAGAAGGTCCGGAACCGACTTACCGCTCTGACCCCACCGGACGATGAGGCCCTTGCCGACACTGTGCGATCGCAATTGGCCGGAGCACCACGGACGTGGCATCTGGATCAGCCCGAGGTGTCGGTTGTGTCGGGGAGCGTGACACTTGTGGGGTTGGTGGCGTCCGAGACCTCTCGTGACGAATTCATCAGGCTGGCATCAACAGTCGCCGGCGTGACCGGAGTAGAGGCGGACGGCCTCGTGGTTCCTTCTGACGACGTGAAATCACGTGTGCGGGGCTGAGCAGGGCGTGTGTGACACGGTAGGGTCTGGGTCTCATGTTTGAAGCCCTCTCCGACCGTTTCGAGAACATCTTTTCGCGCCTCAAGGGCCGCGGAACCCTTTCTGAGGCAGATGTGGACGAAACCCTGCGCGAGGTTCGTCTGGCGCTTCTCGAGGCCGACGTCAACTTCCAGGTCGTCAAGTCGTTCATAGCCAGGGTGCGCGAGCGCGCTGTCGCTGACGATGTGTCAAAGGCACTCAGCCCGCTCCAGCAGGTCATCAAGATCGTCAATGAGGAACTCACTCGCACGTTGGGTGGCGAGACGATCAAGATCACGTTCAACCCCAAACCGCCGACCGTGGTGTTGATGGCGGGCTTGCAGGGTTCGGGCAAGACCACCAACTCGGCGAAGCTCGCTCAGTGGTTCAAGAGTCAGGGTCGCAACCCCATCCTCATCGGGGCAGACCTTCAGCGGCCCGCCGCTGTTGAACAGCTCCGCACGCTCGGCCGACAGGTCGACGTACCGGTCTTCAGCGAACCATCGGACCCCGTTTCGGTGGCCGCCGCTGGCCTCGCCGAAGCGCGCCGCCTGGGTCGTGACGTGGTAATCGTCGATACCGCTGGCCGTCTCGCCATCGACACCGAGCTCATGGACGAGGTGCGCCGCATCTCTGAGGCGGTCAACCCCGATTACACCTTCCTCGTCATCGACGCCATGACGGGCCAGGATGCGGTGAACACCGCGGAGGCATTCCACGCTTCGCTGGCGCTCGATGGTGTCATCCTCACCAAGCTTGATGGTGATGCCCGCGGCGGTGCTGCTCTGTCGGTCAAAGAGGTGCTCGGAAAGCCGATCGCCTTCGCCTCGACGGGAGAGAAGCTCAAGGACTTCGACCTGTTCCATCCAGACCGCCTCGCCGGTCGGATCCTGGGAATGGGTGACATGCTCACCCTCATCGAGAAGGCCGAAGAGGTCTTCGAACGTGAAGAGGCCGAAGCCGCCGCCACCAAGCTTCTTGAGGGTCAGTTCACCTTCGACGATTTTCTTGAGCAGATGCAGCAGATCAAGAAGATGGGTCCGCTCAGCGGAATCATCGGAATGCTGCCGGGTGTCCCCAAAGAGGTCAGGGATGCCGAAATCGACGATCGCGAGATCGGCCGGATCGAAGCGATCATCCGATCGATGACGACCGAGGAGCGGGCCAACCCGGATCTCATCGATGCTTCGCGGCGCAATCGAATTGCCGAGGGAAGCGGAACCAACCCCCTGCAGGTCTCCGAACTGGTCAAACAGTTCAAGGAGGTCTCCAAGATGATGAAGCGCATGGGGGGCATGGGTTCCAAGCGCATGAAGAAGGGTCGCAAGGGTGCCAAGAAGGGCGGCAAGGGTGGAGGCCGGGTCACCCCGAAGGGCAAGCCCCAGCTTCGTCTGCCCAACTTGGAAGAGGCCGGTTTGGATCTACCGAAATCGCAGAAGGGTGGCCTTCCAAGCCTCGATGACATCCGCTCCGGGGGCCTGCCCGGCCTTGGCGACGGAGGTTTCGGCGCACAGAATTGACCATGTCGATACTCCCGGCTTGATTTGAGGCCCCTCCACGACCCAACATTTCTGGTCGCGTCGATTCGGGTTGCCGGTTGGTATCACGCCAGCGCATCATGGTTGCACGCTCACCCATACAGTCAGTTGCATTTCCCAGTCGCACATATCGAGAGAGAAGAACACCGTGGTAAAGCTCCGCCTCATGCGGATGGGCAAGAAGAAGCAGCCCACATACCGAATCGTTGCAGCAGATTCACGTTCACCGCGCAATGGCCGGTTCATCGAGATCCTCGGGCATTACAACCCGCGTACCGAGCCGTCGGAACTTGTCGTGAAAAACGACAAGGCTGTGGCGTGGCTCCGCCAGGGTGCGCAGCCAACCGAGATCGTCGAAAAGCTCCTGAAGAAATCGGGTGCGTGGGACGAGTTCAAGGGAACAGCGGAAGCCAAGGCGGCATCTTGAGCGAGGCTCCCGAGTGCGCATCAGCGGTACTCGAGTATGTGGTTCGTCAACTCGTGGCAGACCCCGATGGGGTGCGTATCGAGTTTGACGAGAGCGGTAGGCGTCCGGCGCTCAACGTGCATGTTGCTCCGGGTGACATGGGCCGTGTGATCGGCAAGCGGGGTCGTGTTGCGCAATCGATCCGCACCGTCGTGCGTGCGGCGGCGGTGCGTGACGACATGGAACTCGACATCGAGTTCGTCGACTGAACCAGAGAATCAATCAGAAGGGCCGGCCCCTCCATGGGAGCATCCTCTGACGGGCCAGAGTCTGGCGGACGAGATTCTGATAGACGAGATTCTGATAGACGAGATTCCGGAGCAGGTGCTGGTCCGTCGGATGAGCTCGTCCGGCTATCTGTAGGGCGGATCGGACGAGCTCATGGCCTGCGTGGTCAGGTGATGGTTACTCTCACTACCAGCGAGGCCGACCGGGTGGCGGCGGGTGCGGTGCTGTTCGCTGATGGACGTGAGTTACACGTCGTGTCGTCGTCGCCCAGTGGGCACCGGTTCATCGTGTCGTTCGCCGGCGTGTCGACACGCGAACAGGCGGAAGCTTTGGCTGGAACCGAGCTGTCTGCCGACCACCGGGAGGATTCGGAAGATGATCCCGACGCCTTATGGATCCACGAGCTCATAGGAGCCGAGGTGGTTGATGGCCACGGCAACAGGTATGGAGCGGTCGAGTCGGTCCAGGAGAATCCGGCGAGTGACCTACTTGTCCTGGAAAGCGGAGAACTCGTGCCGCTCACATTTGTGGTCGGCTGGCTGGAACGGCCGGATCGCCTTGAGATAGATCCACCTATCGGGTTGTTGGATCCTCTCTGAGCGATGGTGGTGGCTGCGATGCGGATTGACGTCATCACCATCTTCCCCGAGATGGTCGACGACTTCGCAGGCCAGAGCCTGTTGGGTAGGGCTCGACAGGGTGGTTTGCTCGATGTCAGGGTCCATGACCTGCGCTCGACCACCACGGACCCGCACAGGTCGGTGGACGACACGCCATTTGGCGGTGGGGCGGGAATGGTGCTCATGGCGGAACCGATATATGCGATCGTCGAGGCCGTGCAGCCGCCCAGACCCCTGTTTCTATTGGGTCCGGGAGGTCGAAAGTTCGATCAGGCGTTTGCCGTCGAGCTTGCCCAGACCGATGGTTTCTCCATGCTCTGCGGTCGCTATGAGGGCGTCGATGAACGCGTCCGATCGAACCTCGTGGATGGTGAAATCTCCATAGGTGACTACGTCCTTGCTGGCGGTGAGGTAGCGGCCATGGTCATTTTGGAAGCTGTCGGCCGACTCGTCCCTGGTGTGATGGGCAATCGCGTCTCCGCTGAGGAGGAGTCTTTCAACGACGGTCTCATCGAGTATCCCCATTACACAAAGCCGGCCGAATTCCGGGGCATGGCCGTTCCGGAGATTCTGCGTTCGGGCGACCATGCGCGGGTTGCAATGTGGCGTCGGGCCCAAGCCCTGCATCGCACTGTGGCTGTCCGGCCGGATCTCATCGAAGACCGCGGCGGGTTGAGTGATGAAGACCGACGACTGATGGATACGTACCCGGCCGAGTGAAGGCCTTTCAGGAAATCCGCGGTTGAAATCTGCGGCACCCACGCTTTGAACCGTCGGGGATGCTCCGCTTATGCTGACGACTCACCCTGTTCTGGAGCGCACAATGAAGTCCACTGACCTGATCGATATGCGGAGTCTCCGTGATGACGTGCCGGAGTTCGCCCCTGGCGACACCCTGAAGGTGCACGTCCGCGTGGTGGAAGGCTCGCGTGAGCGTGTCCAGGTGTTCCAGGGCGTGGTCATCCGGCGCCAGGGTGACGGCGCACGCGAGACCTTCACGGTTCGCAAGGTGAGTTTCGGCGTGGGCGTGGAGCGTACGTTCCCGGTCCATTCGCCGATCGTCTCCAAGATCGAGGTCGCCACCAGAGGCGATGTCCGCAGGGCCAAGCTGTATTACCTGCGTGACCGCGTGGGTAAGGCGGCGAAGGTCAAGGAGAAGCGCGTCTGACATTTGTCAGAGACCCGTCGACTCGACGTCGACGGATGGGGGTGTCCCCATGACTCAGATATTTCAGTGTCAACCACCGATCGGTGAACGGCCGTGACTGCTGGTCGGCGCGCACTTGGTGCAAGGGGTGAGGCGTTGGCCGCGCGTTGGTACCGTAACCACGGCTACGACATCGTGGAACGCAACTGGCGTTGCCGTGAAGGCGAACTGGACATCATCGCCCACCGAGCGGGTGAAGTTGTCTTCAGTGAAGTGAAGACAAGGTCGTCCCACGCGTTCGGCAGCCCCGCAGAGGCGGTGACATTTGTGAAACAGCAGCGGATCCGGCGTCTTGCCATGTTGTGGCTCGATGGTCAGACGTCGATTGTGGTCCGATCGCTCCGTTTTGATGTTGTGGGGGTCATGGGCAATGAGGTGGAGGTCATCGAGTACGCCTTCTGACTTCCGCTGATCGGGGTCGACCCAGCGGGCGTTCAACCCGGTGGTGTTCAACCCGGTGGGCGTTCAACCCAGTGGGCGTTCAACCCAGTGGGCGTTCAACCCAGTGGGCGTCGACGTTCCCTCGCCTCCCAGCATCCCCTGTGCCAGTGGCGTCGAAGATCCGGCGCCTCGATGGGAACGACGGCCAGGTGGCCTATGCCTTCGGGAATGTCGCGATTGCAGCCTGGGCAGATGTATGTCTTGCGCGCTTGGTATGGCTGGATTGCACGCACCTCCACCTCGAACCCTTCGAAACTTGGCATGTGACGATTATCGCGGGTGAATCTCGCCGAAGGTCTTTTCGATGTCGTAATGCCGCTGTATGGTCTGTCCATCGCCGAGATCCAATGACGTCAGCTATCTGCTGGCTGGTTGTTCGATATCGGCCTTGCTCGATGACCGGCGTGATGGTCGTCCTCCATTCGTGCTCGTACCGGTGATCGTCCGGACGAATCACATCGAGGAGCCGACGCCATGCTGGCCATCGTTGCTTCTGCTGCGCTGTTGGGTGTTGACGGTTCACCCGTCAGTGTCGAAGTCCATGTCACCGGAGGGTTGCCCGGGTTAGTGATTGTGGGTCAACCGGATGCAGCTTGTCGTGAGGCCCGGGACCGGGTCAGGTCGGCGCTGCTCTCCAGCGGTTACGAGTGGCCTAGTAGTCGAACGACTGTGAACCTGGCTCCATCCGGTGTCCGAAAGGCAGGTGCCGGGTTGGACCTCGCAATTGCTCTCGGGCTGCTGGTGGCAAGTGGGCAACTCGAGGCCCCGGTGCTCGAAGGGATCAGCTTCATCGGTGAATTGGGGTTGGATGGTTCGATCCGCCCGCTGCCAGGGGTCATTTCTCTCGTCGCATCGATCACAACCGACGTCGTTGTCGTTCCCGGCTCGTGCGTGGTCGAGGCCGAGTTGGTGGGAAACCTGAAGGTGCGTACAGCGCCTGATCTGGAAATGCTCGTCAAGGCGCTGAAGGGGGAGGAGCCGTGGCCGGATCCCCCCACGCAACCTGATTTTGAATGGCAACCGAACATGTTGGATCTCGCTGATGTGCGTGGGCAGGCGGTGCCACGACGGGCGCTCGAGGTGGCGGCTGCCGGCGGTCACCACATGTTGATGGTCGGTCCTCCGGGTGCCGGCAAGACGATGTTGGCCAAGTGTCTTGTGGGATTGCTTCCGGATCTGGATGACCAGGTCGCAATTGAGGCCACGCGTGTGCATTCGGCCAGCGCGGTGACGCTGCCTCCGGGGGGACTCGTACGGCGGCCTCCGATGCGTTCGCCGCATCACGGGGCTTCAGCCGTGGCCATGATCGGGGGAGGTTCCTCACGACTCCAGCCGGGTGAGATCAGCCTCAGTCACGGTGGTGTTCTCTTTCTCGACGAGATGGGGGAGTTTCCGGCGCCGGTTCTTGATTCACTTCGCCAGCCGCTCGAAGAAGGGGTGGTTCGGGTCGCTCGGGCAGATTGCAGAGCGACTCTTCCAGCGCGGTTCCTCCTTGTTGCGGCGATGAACCCGTGTCCGTGCGGCAATCGCACCTCACCCGACTCATGTCGCTGCTCCGACCTCGCTCTGTCGCGTTACTCGCGACGCGTATCAGGACCGTTGCTCGACCGCTTTGATCTGCGGATCGATGTGACCAGGCCGGATGCTGCCGAGATACTCCGCGGTGCTCCGGGTGAAACAACTGCCGAGGTTGCCAGCCGTGTTTACGCCGCGCGACAAAGGGCGAAAGGGAGAGGCGTCGTGTCGAACTCGATGCTGAACACGCGGGATCTCGATGATTGCGCCCCCTTGTCGATAGCGGCAACCGACCTCGCTGAACGGGCATTGCGTCGGGGTCGGCTGAGCGTGAGAGGACTGCAGCGTCTCAGACGAGTGGCATTGACCCTGTCGGATCTCGCTGGTGAGTCCGGGCCCATCAGCGCCGAGCGTTTCAGCGAGGCAGTACACATGCGTGTGGAGCCATCGTTCCTGGCAGCACGGATGGTCGGTTGAAATGGGTTTGTCGAAGCTTCTGCCGGAGGCATGGGATTCAGATGACCTGCCGAGGGAGGCCTGGGTGACCGCGGTGGCGTCCCTGTCCGACATCGGCCCGGGACGGATTCGGCACTTTTGTGAAACGGCAGATCCCCGAACGGCATGGGCACGACTTATTGCTACGGGCGTGGACTCGGCTGTGCTTGGTCCGGTTACGGGTCCCGAAGACGTCCGTCGGATATCCGGCTGGGTGGCGCAAGCCCGTGCGCTCGATCCCGAATCCGTGTGGCGCAAGCATTGCGATGCGGGCGTTGGCGTATCGATCACCGGAAGCGCCTCATATCCAGCGCCATTTGTTGATGATCCGTATCCGCCACAGATTTTGTTCCATATGGGCGACCCTGAGGTTGTTGCCGGTCCCAGGGTTGCTGTCGTCGGGACGCGAGACTGCACACGCTACGGGTATGACGTTGCCTATGAACTCGGCCGTGACCTTGCAATCGCCGGAGTGCGTGTGGTGTCGGGTCTTGCTCTGGGAATCGACGGTGCCGCACACATGGGAGCTGTGGGGGCTGATTGTGCGCCGCCAATCGCAGTTGTGGGTAGCGGATTGGATATTCCGTATCCGTCCCGGAATCGCTCGCTCTGGGAAGCCGTGTCGCGGGTGGGGGTCGTCTTTTCCGAGTACCCCCTTGGTGTCCGGCCGGCAGCATGGCGTTTTCCAGCGCGAAATCGGCTCATAGCGGCCCTTGCCGATGTGGTGGTGGTGGTGGAATCCCATGATCGTGGTGGAGCACTT
>CAYQFM010000020.1:0-2671 GCA_964416735.1 uncultured Iamiaceae bacterium
ACCCGGAGTCCGTCAGTCCGGTGGGGTCAATTTCGGCGACATCGAGTTCGGCGACAGAAAGTCCGACATCCACGGGCCCAGCGATCTCCACCGCGTCACCGTCCGAGAAGTCGCCGTCCACTGCCGTCACGCCGGCAGCCAGCAGAGACGCCCCACCCTCGAGTAGCGCCGCCCGTGCGCCCGCATCCACGGTGATCATGCCTTTGGACCCCACGGCAAACGCAATCCAGAGCTTTCGGGCGCTGAGGCGCTGGTCTCTTGGCAGCACGACCGTCCCCACGCTGGCGGGCAGGTCACTACCACCAGCGGCCCGCGAGACAGCGTCGACAAGAACCCGATCCCGGTGCGCCGCCGCAATGACGGTGCGAATACCCGACCATGCGGCAATCTTCGCAGCGGTCAGCTTTGACGCCATCCCGCCGCTGCCACGCACGGTTCCGGCTCCACCAGCCAACGCTTCAAGCTCTTGGTCGACCTCGACTATCTCCTCGATAAGCGAGCTGTCAGGCTCCACGCGTGGATCGGCAGTGAACAGGCCGGGGGTATCGGTGAGCATCACCAAAAGGTCTGCGCTCATCAGGTGAGCAATAAGAGCGGCAAGTCGGTCATTGTCGCCAAATCGGATCTCGTCATCGGCAATTGCGTCGTTCTCGTTCACAATCGGAACCACGCCCAACTCCAGCAACCGCCCGATAGTTGCCCGAGCGTGCAGATACTGACGGCGATCCACGAAGTCCAGCGGAGCAAGCAACACCTGCCCACACACCAGGTCGTGAGTGGCCAGTTCATCGCTGTAGACCTGCATCAGCCTGCTCTGACCCACAGCAGAGACCGCCTGAAGGGTCACGGCGTCACGCGGTCTACTGGTGCCGCCCAACCCCAGAGCGGGCAGACCCGCTCCAATGGCGCCGGAGGTGACAACGATTACCCGGTGACCGGCAGCGCGCAGTTCCGCAACCTCACAGCAGAGCTTCGCTATGGCCGAGCGGACAATCTCGCCATCGTCGTCGGTAATCGAGGACGTTCCAATCTTGGCTACCAGAATCATGATGTATCGATCATGACATGGCCATCATGTTGCACCGGTCATCATGGCCATAACGGACAAAACCTCGATCGACGATCATTTCGTTCAGGCATCCTCGGAGTAGTCGAACGAGACAGCACCAATGTGGACCGTATCGCCGTCGCGGGCACCTGCACGGGCAAGCGCCTTGTCTACCCCGAGTTTGCGTAGGCGATGTCGGGCATAGTCCAGAGCCTCTGGATTGGTCATGTCCGACAACGCAACCGCCCGCTCAGCCTGACGACCCAGCACCCTGAACGCACCGCTCTCCTCACGCTCCACCACAACACCCATCGGGACGGGTCGGTGAATCACAAATGCCTCTAGCTCTACTCGAGCTTCAGCCTCAGACTCACGAGCTGACCGAACAGTTTCCGTCATTTTCCCAACAAGCTGCGCAATTCCAACGCCAGTAGCCGCCGAGACGAGAAACTCCACGGGCGGTTCCGCCTGGCCATCACAACCTCTCGACGAGATATCGCAACGAGACCCCACGATGATGCGGGGGCGCTGCAGAAGGGCGGGACTAAACGCTCCCAACTCACCCAGAAGGGTCTCCAGTTGCTCATCGGGACTACCTGATCCCGAAAACTCAACGTCAGCCACGTCGATGAGGACACAAAGCGCCCTGGCACGCTCTATGTGGCGCAGAAAGCGATGACCGAGACCCTTGCCCTCGCTTGCTCCCTCGATCAATCCCGGAATATCAGCCACCACGAAGTCGAAGTCATCGCTGGCGCGCACGACGCCCAGGTTCGGTTCCAGCGTGGTGAACGGATAGTCGGCGATCTTCGGCTTGGCCGCAGCGATTCGAGAGATCAACGTGGACTTGCCGACATTTGGAAACCCCACCAAGGCAACATCGGCGGAGAGTTTCAACTCCAGGTTCAGCCAACGTTGTTCACCTTCTTCACCTTGTTCAGCAAATGAAGGGGCCCGCCGTCGGTTGGAAAGGAACCGGGCATTGCCCTTGCCCCCACGGCCACCCGCACCGGCCAGCCACCGTTGACCTGCGTGAACCAGGTCTGCAAGCACCACACCGTCAATATCGCGAACCACCGTACCTTCGGGCACGTGTACTTCGATGTCCTTACCTGCTGCCCCGTGGCGCTCCTTACCCTGGCCGTGCACACCATTGGTTGCCCGCCTGTGCGGGTGATCCCGAAAAGCGATCAGCGACGAGACGTTACGATCGGCCACCAACCACACATCGCCACCGTTGCCACCGTCACCACCGTCGGGCCCGCCCTTGGGAACGTGTGCTTCTCGACGAAACGAGACACAACCTGCGCCACCGTCGCCCCCACGAACGTGAATCTGACACTCGTCAACAAAGTTGGATGCGGAGGCGCTGGACACAATGCGAAGATGCTACCTGAGCGCGCTGAAACCCGTGACAAGCACACGAACGCCGACTGCAGGCAGATGGCAGGTCCGGAAAACCTACGGGTTGGGAATCAGTCGTACCGGCGCACCCTGGATACTCGCTGACCAGGTGGTGCGGTCGGAGACACTAGATCCGAAGGTGTAGTAGCGGATCTTGAACCACGTTTGACTCCCGTATGCGGCAGGAACATCCGCGGGCAGTTGTATTGTCAGTTTCAC
>CAYQFM010000020.1:2681-10475 GCA_964416735.1 uncultured Iamiaceae bacterium
TATTTCCAAGTCGAGGTCCGGTTCGGCCCGGGTTGAGTATCTTTTTTGCTGTCGTCGTAACTAGTTGTGGTCACGTACTTCACACCGCCGAGGTCGAGTGCATTGACGAGATTGTCACCGTGGATGGTGCTTGATGATCCACTCCAACCACCCCTTGGAGCAGGCGTTCCGTCAGCGCAACCAGACGCCGTAGGCGGTAGGCCGTTGTAGCAATAAACCTGCCAATCAAAGAAGACCGGACTGCCAAGTGGATCGAGGATCTGGATTGCCCTGGCACCTTCACCCGGGTCCCAGAGTTCGAGTTCGAGTTGTTTGTTGTCGTAATCGTGACCCTGGATCTGGGTCAGATAGAACACCGCAGGATTTCGGCTGACGTCAGCTTGGACACCCATTGCACCGTATCCATAGACCTGCGGACAGCCAGCGCTGTACGAGACACCGGAATTCGCTTCACTAGCGGTCGCCGTGCACGCCGAGAAAGTGGAGCCGGGATAGGCCCTGATCCCAAACCCGTTTGTTCCGTTTCGGCCGTTGCCTCCCACGTTGGAAGTCACCTGCACGAAATAGGTGCCCTTCGTGGGATTGTTAATCGTACCGAGGTTGGTCCACGTATTACAGCCGTTGCCGGAACTGGAACCCTTCGCGGAACCAAGCGTTGTGGTGGCCCTCGGGTCCAGGCTGTCGTTGTTGCGCAACTGGAACGTTGCCGTGAATGCACCGGATGAGTCACCCGCCGGGCCCTTGGTGCAATATCCATAGTCGAAGATATCGACCCTGTACGTTCCGGTCATGTTCTGCGCGAACTCGATTGCGTAGAAGTAACCGGTGGAATCGTATTCGGGGTTGGTGTTGCCACCGCTACAGGAGAAACCACTGCTGAAATAGTTGCCATCCGTCGTTGCCAGGAGACGGTCGCCGTTTTCCTTCGAAGCACAACCACCGCTGGCAGCCAACCAGAAGTTCTCACGGAAGCATTTGTCGGCTGTATTCGAACCGCACGATCCTGAGCTACCACCCTGCATGAATTGAGAACCCGTGCCGAGAAAGTTTTTGGGGCTGCCCATTTGCAGTGGCTTGAGGAACTGAGCTGTTCCTGTTCTCTTTATCGTCACGTTCGATCGGAACATGTTCGTGAAATACTGAGCGGCCTTTGAGTCTTGGATGGTGACGCTCAACTTGGCATTGATGTCCGGCACCTGAACTACCGTCACCGTGATGCCATCGACGCCATCGACAAACCCGTTCTGTGCCGCAACTGATTTGGCAGCAGCAATGGCGGCAGGGAGATTGGGGAGTTTCTGCACACCAGCCAGCGCCGATGCGTCAGATGCGCGTTGAATCTGCGCAGCGCGCCCGTACCAAGACCCGAGGTCGACTGCAAAACCAGTAAATCCGACCAATGGCAGAATCATCAACGCCACCAGCACAAGGACATATCCCTTTTCGCCAACGGTACGCTGGGTTACCTTCGGATGTTGCTTCGAAATCGGGGCTGGTTTCATCACGGTGTCACATCCACTCCGACTTTGATCTGAGTTGGCTCAACGCTGTAAACGGTGGAACTCTTGATTGTGAAATTGCCCGGTATGATCCCTGTCATTCGGGCGTACTGAACCTCCACATAGATGCCAATTCTGTCTGTCTGGAAATTACGAGTGGTCGGACACCAAGAGGCGTCCCAAGAACTACCCGCGCAGGTGCTTGTTCCGGCAAAGGCGGTGGACTTGTTTGCCTCGAAGGTGTTGAACTTCGCAGCCGTGTAGTTGTTGCAAAGACCAGTTTGAGAACTAGTGAGACATGCCGAGGGTACCTTTCCGTCGGCTGTTGATGCTTTATATATGACAACCTTGCTCACCGTGGCGTTGCTCATACCCGACACAGATGAGGTGAGCATTCGCAATGCTTCGTAGTCGGCCAATCTACCTTTGGACTGCTGAGCAGCTACGCGGCCTGACGACATGAGAGCATGTTCAACCTGGTTGTCGGCCTTGAAAAGCATGCCGTAGTCAATGATGCCCAGCATGAACGTCGCCAGCACCGGCATTATTAGCGCAAACTCGACGAACGCCGAACCGCCGTCGCCAACGCACCGCCTTACAGCGTGTTCTTGACTTGAATTCATAGAATTCGAGTTCGCGTTCATGACGTGATCAAGTTCCCCGGCTCGAGACGCACAATCTTTGCCACTTCGACGTCACGATCGGCGCCAAGGTACGGCGAAATATTGTGGTGGCTGTAGCGGATATAAACGCCTAGGTATTCGATGTCGGCACTGGTGGGCCCTTCCTTGCGATTCGCAGGGTTCCAACCGCAAGCCGGGTCGCCAGTTGCCGTGCATTTGAAATAGTCTGCTTGCCCCTTCTCGATCTTCCTGAAAGCCGTCAGTGGCTGGTAGATATTACATCCGTTACTAGAGGTGCTAAGACTCTTGCATTTAGCATTGTACTGCTGCATTGGTCTACCCCAAGAAGCGTTGTTCGCCTTGAAAATGACGATGCGCTCAACTTGGAAAGGATCAAGGGCACCCAAGGTGGCTCTAATTTCCTTCATGGTGATAAAGTCGCCATTCTCGCCAGAAGGGGTTGATCCTGGTCCAATTATCGCACCGAACTTGGCGCCATCAGCAGCAGCGTTTACCAATGTCATGTGGTCCCGATAAAGAAACGCCACATCCAGGCTGCCCAGCAACACCATCATTAGTACCGGCAGAATGAAGGCAGCCTCCACAAGAGCGACGCCTGCATCTCCTTGTAATCGCAAGGCGGGGGCCTGTTTTTGAGTCATAATAGTGTCTTCCGAGGCAATTAGAGATAGTTCCAACCGGATGCATTCAGTTGAGGAGACTCAAGTGAAATATCAGATGGAGATGCATTTGCCGTCGCTGTCAGATCGTCGAGGGTGGCAGTGAGGCGACTCAGGTAAGTGTCCGGAGGCCATGTTGGACCTCCGCCGGGCCAAGTGATAGTGCATGTGCCATCGGCTTGCGTAATGCAGGAAGCTAACGAGACCTGACTGGTCTCAACATCGTAAAAGTCCTTGTAGCTGTAGGCGATTCTAATTTCAACAGATACTCCTGAAACGGCGTCACCCGATGCCGTTTGAAGGTGAAAGCCTGTAGTGAGGGTATTCATGTCGTGGACCCACTGGCCCGCGTTCCAAGTGACATTTACAGATGCGTCAGGAGGGTTATCTGGATCAATGGGGGGATTGTCAGGATCTGTTGGCCCTGGCGGCGGAGGCGGAATAATCACAGGGTCGGAGACAATCGTGGTAGTGGTGACTGGGCGGACCTGGCACGAAGCAGGTGGCGGGCGCGTGGAGATGCAGTCGGCCTGGTTGTTGGTCTCGTTCTTGGCCTGCTTGGTCAGGAAGTTCACGGCCCCGATAGACGGCACCGATACGAGCGCGATGATCAGCGAATACTCGACGAGTGTCGCCCCCACGCTGCCCCTGAGTCGCCTTCTCATGACAAGCCCTCCTGCCTACTGCGGTCAAGTGCCCAAGGGACACCTCGGCTACTCCACCAGAATCCTCTGAGCCGTATCGACACGTTCGGTAGACACCTGTAGCTCAGACTGTCTGGCAAGGATATCAGGACATGTGTCACATGTGCACGCGGGGTCGAGGGCACCCTCGTGTTTGGGCGCTACCGATTCATTGCTCGACCGCTCGAGGTCAGCGCCTTCGGCTGTCAGACCACCTTCGTATGGTTTTGGTCATGGATGGTTCTCTCATCACTGACCCCAGGTTCGACAAGGCTCAGTTGGGAAGCAACTCGTACGTCAGCCGTGAAGTCCGTGAAGCCCATGAAGAACTAATGCTGAGTCCTACTGCCACCCGGGCAAACGGAGCTGGTCACCGGGTGCACGAAGAAGAAGCCGATCCGTTGCGCACGTGCTTCGAGCGTGATCGTGACCGAATACTGCACAGCCCTGCATTCCGCCGCCTGGCCGGAAAGACCCAGGTGTTCATCTTTCCGGGCGACCATCAGCGCACCCGCCTCACACATGCTCTGGAGGTGGCTCAGGTTGCCACCGCAATTTCACGGGCAGTCGGGCTAAACGTGGCTCTTACCGAGGCAATTGCCCTGGGTCACGACTGCGGTCACGGACCAGGGGGTCACGCCAGCGAAGAGGCGTTCTCGCCCTTCCTCGATGGCGGCTACCACCATGCGGTGTGGGGTGCCGATGTGGTGCTCCAGCCATTGAACCTCTGCGCAGAGACGCTGGACGGCATCCGGAACCACTCGTGGTCACGCCCGGCACCGTCCACTCCTGAAGCCGAGGTAGTTCGCTGGGCCGACCGCATTGCGTACGTTTGCCACGACTTCGAAGACGCCGTGGCTGCAAATGTACTGGGCTCTAACGCCTTGCCTCACTTGGTGTCGCAACTGTGCGGAACAACCCGCAGTTCGCAGATCAACGCTCTGATCAACGGTGTGGTTACACACTCCAACGCCCACGGGAACGTCGGAATGACCGCCGCCATGGCCGAAGCGCTCAGAGCATTTCGGGCGTTCAACTGTGAGCGGATATACCTGCGGCCGGCCTCCAACTCTCAAGCGGACGCCGTCATCCGCCTACTGCGAGCGCTTGTGGAGCACTTGGCTGCCCACCCGGAACTGCTCCACGAAAATAAGGGGGCCTCTGAAGTCGTCGAGGACCCCGTAATTGCGGCGGTGAGCTACGTAGCCGGTATGACCGACCGATACGCCTGTCGCATGGCAATCCAACACCTGGGTTGGGCCATAGACGACCTGCCCCGCGGTTTCGACCTGTTCTGAGGGGGTCACACTTCCTGACAAACCATCCCTCGAGCCGCGAGCGCTGGAGACTCGGGCCTGAAGAAGTCGGACCTCACGACCTTGGATCGAGAGATCCAGTCTTCGGCGTTGTCAGCCTTCGAGAATGTCGACGAGTTTGCGACCCTTACGGAAGCCGAACTTCACCTTGCCGTCAGCGGTGGCGAACAGGGTGTCGTCGCTACCACGACCCACGTTCTCGCCCGGGTGAATGCGGGTGCCACGCTGGCGAACCAAAATAGTGCCTGACGTAACTGCCTGACCATCAAAACGCTTGACGCCCAAGCGCTGTGCGTTTGAATCGCGTCCGTTGCGGGTTGAACCCCCGCCCTTGGTCTTAGACATGGTCAGCCCTTCGTGATCGAGGTGATCTCGATTGTGTCGTAGTTCTGGCGATGACCCCAGCGACGACGCTGGCGGGTCTTCGACTTGTACGTGAAACCCGTGATCTTGGGGCCCCTGGTCTCGCCGACGACCTTGGCCTTCACCGAGGCACCAGCCAGTTCGGAACGGGTGGACAACACCGTGTCTCCGTCGACCACCATGACCGGGGTCAGTTCAACATTTTCATCGTCTGAGTGCAGCAACTCGACATCGAGCCTCTGGCCCTGTTCGACTTTGTATTGCTTGCCACCGGTCTTGATCACCGCATACATAGGGTTGCCACCTTATCTCACTGACTCTGTTTTCTTGAAGTCGAGCCGAATTCTTGGGCCTGAATCCAGTTCTTGAAGCCGAACGGAACTCTTGGAGTCGACCCAACGCGTCATTGTTCGGTTGGGTTCTTGCGGCGAGGCCTGCGTTTCCAGGATTTTGTGGTCAGGCCGCACTAGTCGAGCAGGACCTGATCGAGTTGTACGCCACGGCCTTCGCACTCAGGACACAGCGAAGAGAACGACTCGAGCAGACCCTCGCCGATGCGCTTGCGGGTCATCTCCACCAGGCCCAGCTCGGAGATGTCGAACACCTGGGTTCGGGTCTTGTCACGCGCCAAGGCATCACGGAAGGTTCGAATGACCTCTTCGCGATTCTCGCGGATCTCCATGTCGATGAAGTCGATGACGATGATGCCTCCCACGTCACGTAGCCGCAGTTGCTTGGCCACCTCGACGGCAGCCTCGAGGTTGTTCTTGAAGACCGTCTCTTCGAGGCTGGAGGTTCCCACGTTCTTGCCCGTATTGACGTCGATGACGGTGAGGGCCTCGGTGTGTTCGATGATCAACGAACCCCCCGACGGCAGCCACACCTTCCTGTCCAGTGCCTTGTGGAGCTGTACATGCACGTGGTGCTGTTCAAAAATGGACAGTGGCTCAACGGACGGGTCGTAGAACTGGACCCTTTCAGCCAGCGCGGGCGATATGGCAGACACGTACGAATGCACCTCTTCGAACAACGCCTTGTTGTCTATGACGATGCCGCGATAGTTGACGTTGAACTCTTCACGAATGACCCGTACGGCCATGTCGGGCTCTCGATAGAGCAACGTGGGCGCCTTCACGGACTTGGCAAGCGCCTCTATCCGGTTCCACTGGTCGATCAGACGGCGGACATCTGCTTCGATCTCTTCGGCGGTTATCCGCTCTGCGGCGGTGCGGACGATGATGCCGTGCTGTTCCGGCTTGACGGCATCGAGAATCTTGCGGAGCCGCTTGCGCTCGTCATCTGCCAAGCGCTTGGAGATGCCGTAGGTGGAACTGTTCGGAATGAGCACTACAAAGCGGCCGGGCAGCGACACCTCTTGCGTGAGGCGTGCCCCCTTGTGGGCAATCGGGTTCTTGGTGACCTGACAGAGGATGGTCTGCTTGGGTTTGAGCAGTTCCTCGATGCGGGGATTCTCGCCGTTCTCCTCTATGTCCTCGGCGTCGTATTGGACGTCTCCGCGGTAGAGCACGGCATTCTTGGGTGTACCAATGTCGACAAAAGCCGCTTCCATGCCCGGAAGTACGTTCTGAACGCGTCCCAGATAGATATTTCCGTGGATCTGGGTGACGTCATCAGACGGACGCGACACGTAGTGCTCGATGAGGTTGCGCCCCTCGAGAACCGCTATCTGCGTGGCCTGTGGCCGCACATTCACCGTCATCAGGTAACGACCGACCGGTTTTCCCTTGCGGCTGCGACCTTTTCGTCGCTTGAGTTCTTCGGTGTCGAGCTCCACCGCGCCGCCGGTGACCGTGGCTTCGACCGGCTTCGGTTTTGCAGAACTCCTCGATCGTCCGGAGCGACGACGCTTTGGCTGGCCCGAACTTGGCTGGCCTGAACTTGACCGGCCAGACGGAGACTCCTCAGAAGAAGACTGGTCCGGAGACTCCTTTGCGGAAGGGGACGCCAGCTTCGATTGTGGGGATTTCGGTTGTGGGGATTTCGGTTGTGGGGATTTCGATTGTGGGGACTTGCCTCGTGGTGCATTCGCCTGGGTCGACTTGGTAAGTGGTGGCTGTGCGGGCTCGGGGGCGGGCATCGAGTCGCCGATCTGAGGACGGCGAACCAGCGCTTTCTCCGCTGCTTCGGTGGACCTCGGGCGTTCCGCACGGGTTCGTTCAGGCAACTCATCGGGCGTCTTCGAATTGTCCCCGCGCGGCCGTGGGGCACGGGCCATGCCGGGCGGGCCGGCAGAGTTCTGCGCCCGACCGTTGCCTTCTGACACATCCTGAGTCGATGGCGAGTCCGGAGTCTGGCCTTGACTCCTGCTGCGACCACCACGGGAACCCCGACGACGCTTGACCGGTGGGTCGAGATTGGGGCTCTGTGCGTCGCTGGTGGCGTCCATGTGCTGCCGATCCTACCTGAAGCGATGTGTGTGAACGCTCGACACCAACCCGATGGCAGCGAACATGGTCAGTGCCGAAGATCCGCCGTAGGACAGGAACGGCAGCGGGATTCCGGTGACAGGGGTGATGCCCATGGCCATACCGACATTCTCGAATACTTGAAAAACAAGCATCGAGAGCACTCCCACGCACAACAGGGTGCCAAACGTGTCACGCGCAAGT